>JAQGKB010000034.1 GCA_028290345.1 Hyphomicrobiales bacterium
CTGCCAACATCTTGTGGAAGGCGTAAAAACCCAGCAAATCCCGTTATTTGCAAGCAGCCTGCGACAAAGGGCAGCATGGCCGGCGGTCAGGTCGGCGCCTGCATCCGCACTGTCATTTCGCAGATCACGCCGGTGCTTTCGAAGCCGAGCGACACCTTGCCCTCGTCCGCTGTGAATAGCCCGCCTTCGAGCAGCCTCGTACCGAACCCGCGCTGCTGGCTTGGCACTACCGGCGGGCCGCCGAATTCCTGCCAGCGCAGATGCAGAAGCCCGTCCTCGACGCGCCAGGCGAGCTTCACGCCCCCGCCAGAGCGCGACAAGGCGCCGTATTTGATGGCGTTGGTGCAGAGCTCATTGAGGCCCAACGCAATCGCAGTCGCGGTCTTGCCGGCGACGCGAACGCTCTGGCCGCTGATCGAAAAGGCATCGGCGGCGCGGTCGCGATACGGCCGGATTATCGCCTCTACCAGCGCCGGCATGTCGCTCTCCGAGCGTTCGTCGCGGAAGACGCCCTGCGTGGCTAGCGCGAAAGCATTCAGCCGGCCGAAGAACGCCTCGCTCACCGCCTCCAGATCCGCCTTGTTGCGAAACGACTGATTAGCAATAGTCTGCACCACGGCCAGCACATTTTTCACCCGATGCTGCATTTCGAGGGCAATCACCTCAGAGCGATGCTCGGCGATCTTCCGGTCCGTGATATCGACCAGCACGCCGATGACACGGTTCGCAATGCGATCCGTCGCAGGGGCAAGCTGGGCCCGCAGCAACAGCCATTTTTCCGTCCCGTCCGGCCAGATCTGCTTGAACTCGGTCTGGATCTGGCTTTCGCCCCTCGCCCGAACTTCGGCCCCCTCGCGATCAATCCGTTCGGCTTCGCCGGGCGCATAGCGCGATCTGAAATCTTCCAGGTTCGGGGCTGCATCCGCGGCAAACCCGCACAGCAGGTTCATTTCCGGCGATGGAGTGATCTTGTCCGCATCGAGATCGAGTTCCCACACGGCCATGCGGCCCGCCTCGATCGCCAGCCGCAGCCGCGCCTCGCTCTCGGCCAGGGCATCCTCCGCCCGCTTGTGTTCGGTGATGTCCTGCATCGTACCGATGTAGCGGATGGCGCGCGACTCTCCGCCAAGGTCGCTGAAAACCGCTTCGCCATGCGCGAGAACCCAGCGCACTTCGCCGGTGTCCGCGCGCCGGATGCGATAGCGATACGAGTCAGTCGCCCGCTGCAGCGGGTCGATAGCGCGCTTTGCCAGGGCCGAAGTCCAGGGAAGATCCTCGGGATGCGTTACGCTCCGTACGTCTTCGAGGGTCAATGCAGCATCCGGCGGGAAGCCGCAGATCTGCTTGGCGAGCGGCGAGTAGATAAACGTATTGGAAATCAGGTCCCAATCCCAAACCCCCAGCGAGGCGGCGCGGGCTGCCGTTTCGAAGCGATCTGGGTCTGCTCGTTCCACCGCAACACCATATGACTTGGGCGATCATCGTCCGTTGAGTTAATCAGGAACTTTCGTGAAAACAACCGATTACATATGGTGACCGGCTGCCTTTTCCGTTTGACGAATTGCCTTCGTTGTTCCGGATGGCCGCACGCGGCCCGGCACCACCTCAATAGGCAGCGCCGGGGAAGCGATTCGCGCCATGACTTTGCCCAAAAAGCCTTTTACCTCGGATGCTGACGACCGTCAGTTTTTGCGCGTTATTGCAGGCGGCAGGTACAAGCAAAAAGCCGGATGGTCGGGCATGCTGCTCGTCGCGCAAATCATACGAGCATTCTTGCGGGCCCCAATTGCGGTTGCCGAAACTCTATCCGTAACAGTCACGAACCGCCTGGAATGCTCCAACGCTCGGCAGGCAGTGACACTAAAACGCGGAGACTCCCCCATGCACGACATGAACCTCGACGCGGGACCGGGTCCCGGCGTTGTTCGCATCCTTTCCAAGCTCAAGGCCGGCGCTGCGGCATCCGTAGCGGCGCTGCTCATGTTGCCCGGCGGGCTGCTACTGCCGGCCGCCGCAGTTGCTCAGAGCCCGCCTGACGGCGCCACGATCTATACCGGCGCCGGCTGTTCCGGCTGCCATGGCGACACAGGCAATGGCGGCATGGGGCCGCGCCTGAGCGGCGACGCCAATCTCGGGAACGACCAGCATGTGATCCAGCAAATCCTCAATGGCGGGGTGCAGATGCCGCCCTTCGCCAGCCAGCTTTCCGACGCCCAGATCGCCGCCGTCGCAAGCTACGTCCGGACCAATTTTGGCAACAGTTTTGGCCCAGTCACCGCGGACCAGGTTGCCCAGTTACGCAAGACCGCCGGCCAACCTAATGCCGCGAACGCCAACGCGCCGGCAGCCGCACAACCGACCGCAGCGCCGGTTGATCCGATGCCGGTGGGCTCACCGGCCGCCAACGTCAAGCAGCCTTCGACAGCCATGCCGGACCAGAAGACGCTCGATGCCGCCGATACGGCGACCGATAGCTGGCTGATGTACAACAAAGGCTACACCGGGCAGCGCTATTCGAGCCTCAACCAGATCACCACCAAGAATGCGGCCACGCTTCAGCCGATCTGCACGCTGCAGCTGGGCGAGCAATCCTCGTTCCAGGGCAACCCCATCGTCTATGATGGGCTGATCTACATGACGACCAAGAATTCAACCGTCGCGCTCGACGCCAAGACCTGCCACCAGGTCTGGAAGAACACCTATGCACCCAAGGGCCCCGAGCCATTTGATACCAATCGCGGTGTCGCCATAGCCGAAGGGCGGCTGTTCCGTGGTACGACGGACGGGCATTTCTTTGCACTCGACGCCAAGACCGGTGCCCTGCTGTGGAACATCCGCCCGGTCGATGCGGGCCAGGGCTATTTCCTCAGTTCCGCGCCCATCGTCTGGAACGGCATGGTGCTGACCGGGACCGCTGGAGCCGATTGGGGCGCCGTGGGCAAAATGTTCGCCTTCGACGTCAAGGATGGACACACGATCTGGGAATTCAACGAGATCGTGCCGGCGACCTTTGGCGGCGCCGAGGCGGCTTCGACCGGTGGTGGCTCGAACTGGACCTCCTATTCGCTCGATACCAGCACGGGCCTGATCTATGCGCCGGTCGGCAACCCTGCCCCGGACTTTGCCGCCAAATACCGGCCCGGCACCAACCTCTACACCAACTCGGTGATCGCGCTCGATGCCAAGACCGGCAAGCTCGACCACTACTACCAGCAGATCCCGAACGATGCCCTCGATCGCGACACCAGCGCCTCTCCGATCCTGATCAAGCTCAAGGATGCGAGCGGCAAAGAGACGCTTTATACGGCGGTGGCCAACAAGGCCGGCAATCTCTACCTCTATGATGAGGCAACCAAAAAGGAAGTCTACAAGGTCGAGACCACGACCCTGAAGAACACCGGTGCCCCGCCGACGACCGAAGGCATGCATGCATGTCCCGGGATCAACGGCGGCGTCGAATGGTACGGCCCCACCTACGATCCCAAGGAGCAGGCGATCTTTGTCGGCAGCGTCGATTGGTGCAGCACCTTTACCCTCGGCGAAGTACGCTATGCGCCCGGCCAGATCTTCTTCGGCGGCACCTATACGCTCGATCCCGTAAATCAGGCAGCGGGTTGGATCCGCGCCTATAACGCCAAGGACGGCAAGGACAAGTGGCGGTATAAATCCGCGCTGCCGGTCGTGGCGGCGGTAACGCCGACTGCAGGGGGCGTGCTGCTCTCGGGCGAACTCACCGGCGATTTCATCGTGCTCGACAGCAAGACCGGCAAGGTCCTCTACCGCTACTATACCGGCGGGCCGATCGGCGGCGGGATTTCGACTTATGAGATCGGTGGCCGGCAATATATCGCCGTCCCGTCGGGCAATCAGTCCCGTACCTGGTCGCCCGACACGCAGCCTGCGACCACCATGTTCATCTTCGCGCTACCCAAGGCCGGGGCGGCTAATGGTTGAACAAGAATCGGTTCGACTGCGCCTGCCGCGCGGTCGCGGACTGCTCGGCGTCGGATTGGCTGGGGTGCTGCTGGCTTCCGCCCCCGCCCACGCCTTCCAGCCGACGCTCACTCCCGCGGAGGTGAAGGCGGCCATCGATGAGGGAGCCAAGCAGGCGGCCGCCGCCGACCACGGCTTCATGGTCAGCGAATATGTGCTGTTCGACCGGCCCGACCCGCTGCGCATCGACAAGGAGGACCACCAGGTCGATGCGGTGATCGTCGGCACGCCGCGCGAGCAACTGCTGTATCTGAGCTATCTCAACGCCGTACAGGGCAAGCCAACGCCGCAGCAGCAGGCCGAAGCGAGGGCGAAAGAGCTTGCCACTACCATCAGCTTCCGCATCTTCGCCCACGCACCGTCCGGCCTGGACAAGGACAGGGATTTCATCAAGAAGTTCAGTCCCGCCGAGCTCCGGCTCGACAACGGCAAGACCCTGACCGCCAACGTTTCCGATATTTTCGGACCGGGCCAGGACTTCTTTATCACCGGCAACTCGGCTCATACACAGCGCTGGCTCGGCGCCTTCAGCTATCCGTTCGACCTGAGCGATCTCGCCCGTGCCGGCACCGATATCGGCACCCTGAAAGGGACCCTCTCCTTGGCCGACGGCACCGGCTACCGCTACAGTTTTCCCGTCGATCTGGCCAAGTACCAGTAGCGATCGAAAGCGGGAGTCTCGAACCACGACGGCACCGCCAGGCCGGTCAACAAACGCCGTGTCATTCCCGCGCAGGCGGGAATCCAGTAAACTCGGCAATCGTATTGGAATGCTGGGCCAAAGGCCGCTACGCCGGGGGTACTGGATTCCCGCCTGCGCGGGAATGACAGCGGGGGTCAGGATCGCCTCCGATCCTGACCCCATCCTCAAAACACCAGCTACTTGTCGAAGAACCCGGCGTCCTCTTCCTTGAGGTAGCGCTTGGCCGCCTTCGCATTGATGTCGAGCCCAAGGCCCGGGGCCTCCAGCAGGTCGACCATGCTGTCCTTGACGATCTGCTTGGGCAGGCCCTCGACGATATCGGTCCACCACGGGTCCGATGCGCTCGGATACTCGAAGGCAATGTAGTTGGCCGGCAGCGTGGCGCAGACATTGATCAGCGCGCCCAGACCCAATAGGCCGTTGGCGGTGCCATGCGGCGCCATCATGATCGAGTGCATGTAGGCGTGCTCGGCCACCCACTTGAGCTCGGCGATGCCGCCGATATCTGCCGGATCCGGACCGATGACGCGCACCGCCTGCGTTTCGATCAACTCCTTGAAGTTATGGCGGAGATAGATCTGCTCGCCGGTGTGGATCGGCGTCGAGGTCGAGGTGGTGAGCTCGCGATAGGCTTGCGGGTTGACCCACGGCACGTAATCGCCCGTCAGCATGTCTTCGAGCCACATCAGATTGTACTTCTCGACCGCCTGGGCGAAGCGAATGGCATCGGGAAGGAACCAGCCCGGGCCGCAATCCAGCGCGAGGGAAACCTTGTCGCCCAAGACTTCCTTCATGGCGATGACGCAGTCGAGCATGTGGTTGAAGGCGTGCTCGCTGATCTGCCCCTGGTCCATTGCGCCGTGATAATCGGGCGGCTGGCTGACGCCGTAGTGGAAATCTTCGACACTGCGCTTCATGTTGGAGTGGAAGCTGATGCCCTGCTTCACCATGAAGAAGTTCTGCGGCTGCTCCTTCATCCACTTGACGTCGGCGGCGTAGTCCTCGGGCTTGTCGCCGGTACGCTTCTGGCGGATCGAGCCATTATAGACACGCACCTTGTCGCGCACCTTGCCGCCGAGGAGCTTGTAGACGGGAACGTTGGCCGCCTTGCCGGCGATGTCCCACAGCGCATGCTCGATGGCGCTCACCGCGGCGCCATAGGGCTTGAACGAGCCGCGCTGGCGGATCTTCAGCATGCAGCGCTCGACGTTAGTGGGGTCCTCCCCGATCAGCGCCTCGCGGAAATGCAGCACCCACGGCTTCAGATAGGGCTTGGTGTACTCGACCTCGCCGAGGCCATAGATGCCCTCGTCGGTGACGATGCGGACGATCGGATGCCGGCCAATGACGGCACAGCGTAGGTCAGTGATTTTCATAATAGATTTCCTTAATCGTGTGGCACGCGGTCAAAGCCGACGCGCAGGTGCTTCCACTCGCTGGTATCCCCGAAATACCCGTGCCCGGGCGGAGGTTTTCGCGGACGATGTCTTCATTGAGGTCGATACCCAGGCCTGGCGCATCGGGCAGCGTTACATACCCGTCCGCAACCCGGTGCGGATATTGTTCTCGATCGTTTCGGCCGGCTTGAGCCGGTCCATTTCAACAGTCATCAGTCTCCTCCTCGAAAATTCTATACCGGGCGTTTTTGCGGCCCGTTCCGTTTGGCGACGCCCATCTGTTCGATGGTATGGCGTCCCGATCCCTCCACATGTCGGGCAACGACCGCGGCAGCGCCGTCGGCATCCTGGGCCCGGATCCGCTCGATCAATTCGCGATGCTCCCGCAGCACGGCAACCTTGCGGCTGAGCGAGGTCGGAAAGCGCCGGCTGATCGCCCGCAAGATTTCGCGGTGCTTCCACCACAGCTCGGCGGCATGGCGGTTGTAATGGCGATCATAGATCAACTGATGAAAGCGGGTATCGAGCTCGCCGTGCCGCGCCGGGTCGGCATAATTCAGCGCCTCGATCTCCGCCTGCGCCGCCTCGAGCGCGACAATATCGGCGTCGTTGACAATCGAAACGAACCAGCGCGTCAGCGCCGGCTCGATCAGCATCTCGATTTCGATGATGTCGCGCACGAACGCCTCGTCGATCGGCCGCACCCGCGCGCCGCGATTGGGCTCCATCAGGACGAACCCCTCGCCGCGCAGTTGCTGCAGCGCCTCGCGCACCGGGTTGGTCGAGGTGCGGTAATGTTCGGCGAGATCGGCGATCTTCAAGCGCTCATTGGGCCCCAGCCGCCCCGAAATGATGTCCTCGCGGATCATCTCATAGACGGAAGCCTGTTGGTCGAGGCTGTCCTCCGCCGGGGTTGGTGTGACGCTGATTCCGCTCATACTGCCTGTTTATGCATGTTTTTTGAGCAAGCCAAGCCTGTTTGTACGTAAACTCGTTCAAATAATGTATGATCCGACCGTTATTGACTTATAACTCGATGTCTGGAAGTCTCTGGTTCGAAAACGGGAAACAAGGGCGCAACGCCCGGCCCGATGAGGAACAGCGCAAGCTGCGAAGGAAAGACTGGCTCGACCACAAGGGCCGGCCGGGATCCGAACCAGGAGGACTCTCAATGACGAATGCGCATGGCCGCAAAACGCGGTCTGGCTTGCCAACGCGCCGGCGGGTTTTTGGTTACGCCATGGCGACGCTGACCACCGCGTCGCTGATGTCTGGCACCGCCTACGCCCAGAGCGTCGATCTCAGCAAATGGTCACCGGAATATATCCGGTCGATCGCCGGCACCGAAAAGGTCGATACGGCCGCCGAATGTTCCAAGGTCGTGCCGCTCGACTACAAGGGCCGGCTTTCAGTTTGGTGGACCGGCCCCAACGAGGCATCGCCCGATATCACCCGCAAGGTGAACGACGACTTCTGGGCAGCCTGGAAGAAGACCTACCCGAACATCGCAACCGACGCGCAGAACATCGATTACAACCAGCTGCTCGACAAGCTGCGCACCGCGACGCTCGGCAATGCCGCGCCGATGGTCGTCCGTCTGCAGATCCTGGGCGGTGTCGAGTTTGCTTCGAAGGGCTATTTCCAGGAGCTCAAGCCCGAGGACGTCGGCTACAAGACCTCCGATTTCTGGCCGGGCGCCATGAAGTCCGACACCTATGACGGCAAGACCTACGGCATTCCGACCAATAACGAGACCATGGCCTTCATCTGGAACGCAAAGCTGTTCAAGGATGCCGGGCTCGATCCGGAGAAGCCGCCGGCAACCTGGGACGATGTCGTAAAATATTCCAAGCAGATCCATGACAAGCTCGGCGTCGCTGGCTACGGCATGGTGGCGAAGCAAAATGCCGGCAACACGCCGTTCCGCTTCATGCCACAGCTTTGGGCCTTTGGCGGCGGCGCGCTGGACGAAGCTGATGCCACGCCGACCTACAAGGCCAGCCAGCTCAACAGCGCTGGTACCAAGGCCGCGCTGCAGGCTTCCGTCGACATGTATGTCCGCGACAAGTCGGTGCCGGTTTCCGCTCTGACCAACACGCAGAACGAGAACCAGAACCCGTTCATCGCCGGCCAGCTGGCCATGATGATCGCGCACCCGGCCGAATACGCCAAGATGGTCGACCTCGCCAAGAAAGCGACCGGAGCCGACAAGAAGGTGGCCGATGCCGTGGTCGAGAACATGCGTTACGGCCTGATCCCCAAGGGTCCGGCACGCCGTGCGGTCGTGTTCGGCGGCTCCAACATCCACATCATCAAGAACGAGTATGTGGATGGTGGGCTCGATGAAAAGGCCGCCAAGGCGCTGATCTGCTTCTGGACCAGCCCGGAATGGTCGACCAAGCTCGCCTGGGTCGACTCCAACCCCGGCAATTTGCGCGGCTTCAAGACCGAGTGGATGAAGGAACGCCTGAATTCCATCAAGTTCCTCGACGTCACAACCTCCATGCTGCCCAACGGCATCCCGTTCCCGGTGATCCCGCAGGCAACCGAGATCATGAACATCGTCGTTCCGGACATGATGCAGAACGCGCTCACCGGCAAGATGACGGTGGACCAGGCGGCTGAAGATGCCGCCGGCAAGGTCAAGGAATTGCTCGGCGGCATGTAGCCCGTCCGAGATGCCACGAATGACCGGCAGCCGCGTGCTGCCGGTCGCCCCGAGTTCCAGACAAGGACGAAACCCGTGAGTATTGCAACGGGACAGGGAACTGCCGTCCTCGCTCCGACCTTGAAGTCGAAGCGCGTCGGCCCCCTGCAGCGGATCTACAACCACCGCGCCGACTACCTCTATGTGCTGCCGGCCCTGCTGGTGATGCTGATCGTCATCGCCTACCCGGTTTATTACACAATCGAGCTCAGCTTCTTCAAAACGCCCCCCAACCTTCAAATGAAGGACAAGGTGTTTGTCGGGCTGGACAACTACGCCACCATCCTCAGCAGTTCCTCGTTCCGCGAAGTGACGATGAACACCCTGATCTGGACGGTATTCTCGACGCTGTTTGCCTTCCTGATAGGGCTCGCCGCCGCGCTGGCGCTGCATCGCGAGTTTATCGGACGCGGCGTGCTGCGCGCCCTGCTGCTGATCCCCTACGTGGTCAGCGCCGTCGCCGCCTCCTATGTGTGGAAGTGGCTCTATCATTCCGATTTCGGCGTCATCGGCGCCCTCGCCGTTCAGTTCGGGCTGACCGACAAGCCAATCAACTTCCTAGACAATCTCCATACCGTGCTGCCCTCGCTGATAGTGGTGAACGTCTGGAAGGAATTCTCCTTCGCGATGATCATGCTGATGGCCGGGTTGCAGACGGTGCCCGAGCAACTGCTGCGCGCCGCGCAGGTCGATGGCGCCAATGCCTGGCAGCGCTTCTGGCACGTGACCTTTCCGCACCTCAAGAGCGTCTCCATGGTCACCGTGCTGCTGCTGATGGTCTCCAACTTCAACTCGTTCATCATCCCGTGGGTGATGACTGGCGGCGGGCCGGCGGGCGCGTCGGATATCTGGATCACCCAGATCTACAACATCGCCTTCGGCCGCCAGCGCTACGGCGTCGCCGCCGCCTACTCGGTGATCCTCTTCATCGTGATGATGACGCTCGGATATTTCTACGTGAAGGCGCTGACGCGCGGCGATGAATCGAGGGCGGGATGATGACGTCCATTTGTCTACACCAGCGCAAGAACCCCCACCCGCTGCCGCCTCCCTCCCCACAAGGGGGAGGGAACGCCAGATCGCACAGCCTCCGTGTCTCCCTCCCCCTTGAGGGGAGGGATCAAGGGTGGGGGTTGTTCTGCTCCTGCACCCGCCTTGCGGAGATCCACCAATGACTACTCAAGCCCTCGATCGCCCCGCGCCCCGCAAGCCCATCGACTGGTGGCGCTGGGCCGGGCGGGTGTTCCTCACCTTCTTGCTGATCTTCACCGTGCTCCCCATGGTGTGGATGGTGCTGACCTCGATCAAGTCGCAATTCGCGGCCCTGCAATATCCGCCGCAATGGTGGCCGGCCGAGCCGACGCTGCAGAATTACTGGCGGTTGCTCGACCCATCCAATTCGGTGGGCCAGGAGTTCCTGCGCTATTTCTGGAACAGCTTCTACGTGTCGCTGCTGACCACCGTCATCGGCGTGGTGGTAGCCGTGCCCGCGGCCTACGCCTTCTCGCGCTTCCGCTTTCCGGGCCGCACCTTCCTGTTCTTCACGGTGCTGCTGCGCAACATGTTTCCGGCAGTGGTGTTCCTGATGCCGCTGTTCCTGCTGATGCGTTGGCTCGGGCTGGTGAACACCCACGGTTCCCTGATCCTGACCTACCTGACGTTCGGCCTGCCGCTCTCGATCTGGCTGCTGAAGGGGTTTTACGACAACATCCCCATCCAGCTCGAACAGGCGGCGCGGATCGATGGCGCGACGCGCTTCCAGGCGTTCCTCTACATCGTCATGCCGCTCAGTACCCCGGGGATCATCGCCACCTCGATCTTCTCCTTCATCGGGGCGTGGAATGAATACGTCTACGCCTACACCTTCCTCTCCAAGCAGGATTCCATGACCCTGCCCGTCGGTATCCAGCGCTTCTTCACGGAATTCGCCACCGACTGGCCGGGCCTGATGGCAGCCACGTTCATGATGAGCGTGCCCGTCGTCGTGCTGTTCCTGGTCCTGCAGAAATACTTCGTTCGCGCGCTCACCGAAGGCGCCGTCAAATCCTGACTACACGTAAAAGGAATTCAGTATGGCCGAAGTGGTCCTCAAGGACGTCGTCAAGAACTACGGCGCCATGTTCGCGGTCAACAATGTGTCGTTCACAGTGGCGGATGGCGAGTTCGTGGCGCTGGTTGGCCCGTCCGGCTGCGGCAAGACGACGACCCTCAACCTGATTGCCGGGCTGATCCCGATGTCGGGCGGCGATATCCATATCGGCGACCGGCTGGTCAACGATCTCGATCCCAAGGATCGGGATATCGCCATGGTGTTCCAGAACTACGCGCTTTATCCGAACAAGACCGTGTTCAACAACCTCGCCTTCCCGCTGCAGATGCGCAAACTCCCGCGGGCGGAGATCGACAAGAAGGTGCAGTCGGCCGCCAAGGTGCTCGACATCACCCACCTGCTGGAGCGCAAGCCGCGTGAACTCTCCGGCGGACAGCAGCAGCGCGTCGCGCTTGGCCGTGCATTGGTGCGCGATCCCCGCGCATTCCTCATGGACGAGCCGCTCTCAAACCTCGACGCAAAGTTGCGCGTCCAGATGCGTAGCGAACTGAAGCGCTTCCACCAGGACCTGCACGCCACCGTCGTCTACGTCACCCACGACCAGCTCGAGGCCGTGACCATGGCCGACAAGATGGCGGTGATGAACGGCGGCTTCCTGCAGCAATACGATACGCCCGCCAACGTCTTCGCCAACCCGATCAATACGTTCGTCGCCAGCTTTGTCGGCAGCCCGGCGATGAGCCTTATTCCACTCGAAGTGGCGAGCAATGGCACCCAGACCGTGCTGCAGAGCAGCGAGGGCTGGGAGCTGCCGCTCTCGCCGATCAATGCCCGCAAGGCGCTGGCCGCCTCGACCAAAAAGGTCGTGCTGGGCGCACGCCATTCGACGCTCAAGCTGGCCAAATCGGCGGTCCCCGGCTCTGTCCCCGGCAAGGTCTATACGGTCGAGCCGACCGGCGACATCACCTTCGCGCAGGTCTTCATCTCCGGCGCCGTCGTCAACATCAGCCTCGAGCCCAGCGTCGCTATCCGGCCGGACGAGATGGTGTTCGTCGAATTCGACCAGGAGCGGATCCACCTTTTCGACGGCGAGACCACCATGGCGCTGACCCTGTAGTTCACACCTGCCTCCCTGCCCCCAAGGTTAGCCGGTTCTCGCCATTCCTCGAGACCGGCCCTGATAATACGGACGCACATCAATGACTTCGACCACCGCGGACGACGCACTCAATCGCGTCAACACCAATTCAAAACCCTCGGATCTGCGCATCACCGACATACGCGTGGCGGAGATCGTCGGCGCGCCGTTCACCTCGGCGCTGCTCAAGATCTACACCAACCAGGGCATCGTTGGCCTCGGCGAGGTGCGCGACGGCGCCAGCGCCACTTACGCGCTGATGCTCAAGAGCCGGCTGCTCGGCGAGAACCCGTGCGACATCGACCGGCTGTTCCGCCGCATCAAGCAGTTTGGCGGCCACGGCCGGCAGGGCGGCGGCGTCTCGGCAGTGGAGATCGCGCTCTGGGACCTCGCCGGCAAGGCCTATGGCGTGCCGATCTACCAGATGCTGGGCGGCAAGTTCCGCGACAAGGTGCGCATCTATTGCGACACCGACGCGGAAAAGCCGAGCGGCACCGAGACCGGCAGGCGTCTCAAGGAGCGCATGGACCTCGGCTTCACCTTCCTCAAGATGGACCTCGGCCTGATGCAGGTCGCCGGCATCCCGGGCGCCGTAGTCGCGCCGGCCGGTACGCTCGAGGGCTATCGCACGCATGCCGGACGGGGCCAGGCGCGCACGCTGGAGGAGCGTCGGCTGCGCAATGCCGCCTACGACGTGCAGAACGTGCGCCATCCTTTCAGCGCCCTGCACTTCACCGACAAGGGTATCGACCTGCTCGAGCAGTACATCCACGAGGTCCGCGAGGTCATCGGCTACGAGATCCCGCTCGCCATCGACCATGTGGGCCACATCTCGCTGCAGAACGGCATCCGTCTCGCCAAGCGGATCGAGAAATACGTGCCGGCCTGGCTCGAGGACGTGATCCCCTGGCAGTACGCCGATCAGTACCGCCAGCTTCAGGAAGCCACCACCGTTCCGATCTGCACCGGCGAGGATATCTACCTCAAGGAAGGCTTCGAGCCGCTGCTAAAGTCCGGCATCTCGGTCATCCACCCTGACCTGCTCACCTCGGGCGGCATCCTTGAGACCAAGAAGATCGGCGACGCGGCGCAGGAGCATGGCATCGCCATGGCCATTCACATGGCCGAAAGCCCGATTGCCGCCATGGCCGCCGCGCATGTGGCGGTCGCGACCGAGAACTTCATGGCGCTCGAGTACCATTCAGCCGACGTGCCGTGGTGGGATGATATCGCCATCGGCCTGCCCAAGCCGATCGTCAAGGACGGCTTCATCACCGTGACGGACAAGCCCGGCCTCGGCATCGACGACCTCAACGACGACCTGCTGTCCCGGCACCTGCAGCCGGGCGTCACCGGCATCTGGCAGCCGACCGACCGATGGGACGACGACTGGTCGTGGGACCGCACCTGGAGCTGATGCAGCCATGAAAATCAATGAGATAAAAGTCATCGTCGCCTCCCCCGGGCGCAATTTCGTCACCGTGAAGGTGATCACCGACGACGGCCTCTATGGCATCGGCGACGGGACGGTGAACGGGCGCGAGAAGGCGGTCGTCGCCTACCTCGAGGACCATGTCATCCCCACCCTCATCGGCAAGGACCCGATGCGGACCGAGGACATCTGGCAATACCTCTACAAGGGCGCCTACTGGCGGCGCGGGCCGATCACCATGGCGGCGATCGGCGCCATCGACATGGCGCTCTGGGACATCAAGGCCAAGGCGGCGGGCATGCCGCTTTACCAGCTGCTCGGCGGCCGCTCGCGCGACAAGGTGATGGTCTACAAGCACGTCGGCGGGCTGGAAATCTCCGAGGTGGTCGAAGGCGTGCTGGCGCTGCGCGAGGCCGGGCTCGAAGCGATCCGCGCCCAGGTCTCCATCCCCGGCCTGCCGCCGATCTACGGAACCGGCCCATCCACCGATCAAGCTGCCGGCGGCATGGTCAGGCCGATGCCGACCGAAGAAGTCTGGGCGACGCACAAATACCTGCCGCTGGTCCCAAAGCTCTTCGAAAAGCTCCGCGACGCGGTGGGCTGGGACGTTCACCTGCTGCACGACGTGCACCACCGCCTCACGCCCATCGAGGCCGCCCGGCTTGGCAAGGACCTCGAACCATACCGCTTGTTCTGGCTGGAGGACGCAATCCCCGCCGAGCTGCAGGAAGGGTTCCGTATCATCCGCCAGCACACCACCCAGCCGCTCGCGGTGGGCGAGGTGTTCAACTCGGTCTTCGACCTGACGACCCTCATCACCGAACAGTTGATCGACTACATCCGCGTTACCTCGGTGCACGCCGGCGGGGTAACCGGGCTGAAGAAGATCTTCGATTTTGCCTCGATCTATCACGTCCGCTCGGCCTGCCACGGGCCGATGGACGTGTCGCCCGTCGCCATGGGCTGCAACATCCATGTCGATGTCGCGATCAGCAATTTCGGCATCCAGGAATTCACCGGCTACACCGACGCTACCCGCGAGATGTTCCCCTATACCTGGAGCTACGATCGCGGCTATCTGCAGCCGGGCGAAGCACCCGGCCACGGTGTCGATATCGACGAGGCCGTCGCCGCCAAATACCCCTATGCACCCGCCTATCTGCCGATTGCGCGTCTCGAAGACGGCACCATGACCAGCTGGTAAAAGCCATGAAAATCACCGCTATCCGCCCCTATCCAACCTGGGTTGGCATCCGCAACCAGCTCATCGTCAAGGTCGAGACCGACGAGGGCATCTATGGCTGGGGCGAAAGCGGCCTCAGCGGCCGCGAAAGGGCGGTAGTCGGCGCCATCGAGCACTACCGCGAGTTCCTCATCGGCCGCGACCCGATGGCCATAGGGGCGCTTTGGCAGGAGATGTATCGCAGCCAATACTTCGAGGGCGGCCGCGTGCTGACCGCCGCGATCTCCGCTATCGATATTGCCCTGCACGACATCAAGGGCAAGGCGCTGGGCGTGCCTGTCTATCAGTTGCTCGGCGGCAAGCAGCGCAACCAGATCCCGACTTTTGCAACCACCAGGGGTCCCTGCGGTCCGGAGATCATCGAGCAGGCCAAGGAACTGATGGAGATGGGCTGGAACGCAATCCGCCTGTTCCCGGCCGATCACGACAGCCGCGGCATATACGAGCCGCGCCAGAGCATTGGCGAGACGGCGAAATGGTGCACCAAGGCCCGCGAGGAACTGGGCGATACAGTCGTCCTCGGCGTCGATTATCACCACCGCCTGTCGGTCGCCGAAGCCGCCAGCTTCTGCCAGAAAATGCCCAGCGGCACCCTGGATTTCCTCGAAGAGCCGATCCGCGACGAGACGCCCGAGGCCTATGAAGCGCTGCGCAAGCTGACCGACGTGCCCTTCGCTATCGGCGAGGAATTCTCCAGCAAGTGGCAGTTCCTGCCCTACATCGAGCGCGACATCCACCAGTTCAACCGTATCGATGTCTGCAATGTCGGCGGGCTGACCGAGGCGATGAAAATCGCCGGCTGGAGCGAGGCACACTATGTCGACATGATGCCACACAATCCGCTGGGACCGATCTGCACCGCGGCGACCCTCCATTTCGGCGCCGCTATCGCCAATTTTGCCTGGCTCGAGACCCGCGCCACGCCAGGCGAACTCTATCATGGCTTCGACAATGCCGAGATTTTTACCGGACAGCCGCGCCTCAACGGCGCCGTCTACGACGTGAGCGACGCGCCGGGGCTCGGTGTCGAGGTCGACGAAGAACTGGTGAAACAGCAGAGCTTCAAGTTCTGGGAAGCCCCGCATCTGCGGCGCAACGACGGTTCGATCACCAACTGGTAAGGCCGCAAACGGTCAATATGGGAGACTTCTGAATGACTCACACCCCCGGCATCACCCGGCCGCCGCAGCACCTCGTCGATGCCCTGCGCGAAATCGGCGCCGCAACCGCCTCGTCGACGCTGGCGCACATGGGCCTGCGTAACTGCCACATCCAGGGCCCCACGGCCTGGTCGCCCGGCAAGGCAATCGCCGGCCCCGCGCTGACCCTCCAGTTCATGCCCAAGCGCGAGGACCTTTACGGCGAAGGCGAGTACGCCGATCCCGAAAAGCAGTTGCACCGGCACGTGCTCTATCACGTCGAAAAGGGTGACATTGTCGTTGTCGATGCGCGCGGCGATATGACCGCCGGCGTATTCGGCGACATGATGTCGACCTATTTCAAAGGCCGCGGTGGCGCCGGCATGGTGATCGACGGGTGCCTGCGCGACTACCCCAATCTCAAGAAGCTCGACATTCCACTGTGGGTTCGCGGCTGGACGCCTAACTTTCATACCCAGACCAATCTGATGCCCTTCGCAGTCAACACGCCCATCGCCTGCGGCGGCGTGACGGTGATGCCCGGCGACATCATCGTCGCCGATGATGACGGGGCGGTTTGCGTGCCCGTGGCGCTCGCGGCCGCGGTAATCGAAGGCGCCTCCTCGCATCATGAGTGGGAGGATTTCTCCCGCATGAAGCTGATGCAGGGCGAGCCGCTGCAGCGCTACTACCCGCTCCATCCAGACGCGCGCGGCGAATACGAGGAGTGGCGCAAGCTCAACCCGATCAAACACCAATAGCCGATGGT
>JAQGKB010000085.1 GCA_028290345.1 Hyphomicrobiales bacterium
ATGCATTCTATCAGCTGATCCATCAGGGCACGGACGTCATTCCTTGCGATTTCCTCATCGCCGCCATCCCCCACGAAAACCTGCCGCCGCATCATGCAAAGCTTGTCGCCAATGTGCTGGCGCAATCGGAAGCGTTGATGCTGGGCAAGACCGATGCCGAAGTGATCGCCGAACTCAAGGCGCAGGGCATGGACAAAGGCACGATCAAGGTCGTCGCCCCGCACAAGGTATTCACCGGCAATCGCCCGTCGAACACGCTGTTCTACCGCCAGCTCGATCCGGCAACGCTGGGCTCTCTCGTGGCGCTTTACGAACACAAGGTGTTCGTGCAGGGGACCATCTGGAATATCAACTCGTTCGACCAGTGGGGCGTGGAACTGGGTAAGCAGCTTGCAAAGGCCATCCTGCCGGCAGTCGAGGGCACGGCCTCCAGCGAAGGGCACGACAGCTCGACGCAGGGGCTTTTAGCCTATTATCACAGCCTGAAGCAGTAGTCCGAACGACAGCGGGTTTCCCGGGCAGCGCGATTGCGCCCGGGAGCGATACTAGCGCAAGGCAGCGGGCTTGGGCCTGCTGCCGATAGAGTTCGTTTGGCTGCGTCCTGAAAGCAGGTTGGTATGCCGGGAGGGATTCGAACCCTCGACCATCCGATTAAAAGTCGGATGCTCTACCTCTGAGCTACCGGCACATAGTAGTTTCGCGGCCGACCGAAGCGGCCTGCGACGCGAAGCATCGCTTGAAAATGCTTCACTTGCACTAACGCGGCGGAACATAGTGTTTGGCCCTCGCCTGTCAACCGCAATTCGGCAGGAGTTGCCATTGGTCTGTCGCATCGGCAGCGGCCCTGCTAATATTCCCGCGCGAGCCTCAGGCCATTCCCATTCGCGGCCAAAAGCGAGGAGAGGCGTATGAGAAGCTCGTTCACTTCGAAGTCGCCGCCGAACGGGATCCTCTTTGGACTTCGGCAGCCGTTTTAGGGAGGGCGTAATGGCCTTCAAGCATCTGAAATTTGCGCAATTGCCGGTCAGCGATCAGGATCGGGCGCTGAAATTCTATACCGAGGTTTTGGGTTTTACCGTCGATACCGATGCCCCTTACGAGGAAGGCTGGCGCTGGATCGAACTGGTCGTCCCCGGCGCCCAGACCAACATCGTGTTCACTAAGGCGGAAGCCTCGCCTGGGGTGACTCCAGGCCTCGTGTTCCGCGTCGACGACGTAACCAAGATGCATGATGATCTGATTGCCAAGGGCGTGACCTTCATCCAGGAGCCGAAGCAGGCGCCGTGGCAGCCGGGCGAGACTTTTGCGCTGTTCAAGGACAGCGAGGGCAATACGATCCTGATCGGCGCGCGCGAGGACCAGGCCTAGTTGGTCAGCGGCGTCCCGACGAAGGGCACGGGCGCGCAGGCGATGCCGACCTTGCCGATGCGATCGCACAGTGCCTTGGCCTGAGCGATATCGGTTATCGGGCCGACCACCAGGTGCTTTGCGGTTTTTGCGCTGTTTTCGGCAAGCATCGGGCCCAAGCCGAGCAGTAGCGGGCCGATCTTGGCCATGACACCGTCCCAGCGCGCCTTTACGGTCTCCGCCTCCACCGGATCGCCGAGGGCGACCCCGAAAGCATTGGGGTCGGACCTGATGCTTACGGCCAGGGGCATGGCCGGCATCGGCTGGCTTGCCGCCGGTGCTTGCGCGCCGGAGGCCAGGAACGGCTTTTGTTGGATGCTCACCGAGCCACCTTCGGCGGCGAAATTGACCGTGTCGCCCTTGCCGATCGAGGCGGTGACGTCGTTGCGATCGATTTCCGCGTTCTTCGGCAGCGCCTCGAGCAGTTTCGGGATGCTGACTTCGAGCGCACCAACGCGGCGCGTCACCTCGCCATTGGCTTGCTGGGCCAGGGCCAGGCGCGTGGTGAGCGAGGAATTTTCGTCGCGGATGCGCGAGGAATCAATCCGCAGATTGGCAACTTGGGCGCGCAACTGGCTGATATCTGCTCCCTGCAGGCGGCTGGCGTGCAAGGCGCCGAGCACGCTGTCGGGAACGATGGCCGAGACATTGGCGCTGAGGATGGCCACTGCGCCACAAATCAGCGCCACGATCCCCCACGCGGTCACGTCCGATTGCCTGAACTGATCTGCTGCTTGTGCCAAGTGAATGCCCCCAATAGAAAAGTGTCGAATCAAACCCCATGGCGAGATTATCATCAGCGGCGCGTTATTGTGGGTTTGGAAACCTTGGCGCCATAAATTTGCGGGACAGAGCCGCGGCGGTTTTGCGGGAGTTTTCGGGCATGACGGATCTATTGGCCATTGTTCTGGCGGCAGGCGAGGGCACGCGTATGCGCTCGAGCCTGCCGAAGGTGCTTCACCCGGTCGGTGGCTTGCCGATCATCGGCCATGTGGTACGGGCGGCAAAGGCGGCCGGCGCCACCACGATCGCGTTAATCACCGGTCCCGACCACGACCAGATTCGGAAGACGGTGAGCGGGCTTGCGCCGGACGTGCGGTTCTTCGACCAGGTCGAGCGCAAGGGAACGGCGCATGCCGCCTCGATGGCGCGCGAACTCTGGCAGGATGCCAAGGGCTATGTCGCCGTGGTCTACGGTGACCATCCGCTGCTGCGCGGCGAGAATTTCCAGTTGGTGACCGATCGGCTGGATGACGGGCTCGACGTCGCCATCCTCGGCTTCGAGCCGGAGGACCCGTCGGGGTACGGTCGGCTGATCACCGACGGCGAACGGCTCTACGCCATCCGCGAGCATAAGGATGCCAATGAGATCGAGCGCGC
Source organism: Hyphomicrobiales bacterium (assembly GCA_028290345.1). Lineage (GTDB taxonomy): Bacteria > Pseudomonadota > Alphaproteobacteria > Rhizobiales > Devosiaceae > JAQGKB01. Next base: position 2,788 of record JAQGKB010000085.1, read on the forward strand.
CATAGGGCTCTGCAACGCCTGTATCCTGGCGTTCCGGGTGGAAGTGTTCCGCGCGCTGATCGACAAGGTGCATAACCGCAATAGCCAAGGTGAGTACTACATCACCGATTTGGTGGAGATGGCCAATCATGCCAATTACAGGGTTGGCTTCGCCGTGGCGCCGACCGAGGATGTGCTGGGCGTGAACGACCGCGTGCAACTCGCGCATGCCGAAGCCGTGTTCCAGACCCGCAAGCGTGACGAGATGATGCGGGAAGGAGTGACCTTGCTCGATCCTGCGACCACGTACTTTTCCTACGACACGGCGATCGCGAAGGACGTGACCGTCGAGCCGAGCGTCTGGTTCGGGCCGGGCGTCGCCGTGGGCGAAGGCGCGGTGATCCACGCGTTCTGCCATTTCGAGGGCGCGATCATTGGGCCGAACACGCAGGTGGGGCCGTTCGCCCGGTTGCGGCCGGGCGCCGTGTTGGGCGAAGCCGCGAAGGTTGGAAACTTCGTTGAGGTCAAGAATTCCAAAATCGGCAAGGGCGCGAAGCTCAGCCATCTCAGCTATATCGGCGATGCCGATGTCGGCGCTGCCGCCAATATCGGGGCGGGCGCCATCACCAGCAATTATGACGGCATCAACAAACACCGGACGGTGATCGGCGATGGCGTGTTCGTCGGCGCTAACTCGTCGCTGGTCGCGCCGGTCAATATTGGTGACAATGCCTATGTCGGCTCGGGCAGCGTGATCACCGACGATGTCGAAGCCGATGCGCTGGCCCTCGGGCGGGCACGGCAGGTGATCAAAGAGGGTTATGCGCCCAAACTTCGGGCGCGGGCCGAGGCCATCAAGGCAAGCAAGAAATAGGGGCAGCACATGTGCGGTATCGTCGGGATCATCGGCATGGAGCCAGTCGCGGGGCGTCTCGTGGATGGGCTGCGGCGCCTCGAATATCGCGGTTATGACAGCGCCGGCGTTGCGACGCTGGAACGCGGCTCGATCACCCGCCGCCGCGCCGAGGGCAAGCTCGCCAATCTCGCGATGAAGCTCAACGCGGAGCCGCTGCAGGGTACGATCGGCATCGGGCATACGCGCTGGGCGACGCATGGCGCGCCGACGGAGGGCAATGCCCATCCGCATGCGACCGACCGCGTGGCGGTGGTGCACAACGGCATCATCGAGAATTTTCGCGAGTTGCTGGCCGACCTCGCCAAGGACGGCTATTTGCCCAAGACGCAGACGGACACGGAATCGGTGGCGCTGTGGGTCACCCGCGAACTCGACCGCGGTTCCGATCCGGAATTCGCCGTCGCGGCGACGCTCAAGCAATTGCGCGGGGCGTTCGCGCTGGCGTTCCTGTTCAAGGGCGAGGAAAAGCTGCTGATCGCCGCCCGCCGTGGCGCGCCGCTGGCCATTGGTTATGGCGAGACCGAAATGTACCTCGGCTCGGACGCCATGGCGCTAGCGCCGTTCACCTCGAAGCTGAGCTATCTGCTGGACGGCGACTGGGCCGTGCTATCGCCCAAGGGCGTGGTCATCCGCGACGGCACGGACGGGATCGTACAGCGCGAGACGCTGATTTCGGCCGCCTCGGCGCTGCTGGTCGACAAGGGCAACCACCGCCATTTCATGGCAAAGGAGATCTACGAGCAGCCGGAAACCATCGCGCACACGCTCAGTCACTATGTCGACATGGGAGCCGAACGGGTAGCGCTGCGGGAAAAGCTGCCGTTCGACTTTTCAAAGCTCAGCCGGCTGACCATCTCGGCCTGCGGCACGGCGTATTTCGCCGGCGCGATCGCGAAATACTGGTTCGAGCGCTATGCGCGGCTGCCGGTGGATGTCGATGTTGCATCGGAATTTCGCTATCGCGAGCCGCCGCTGGAGAAGGACGGCCTGTCGCTGTTCATCTCGCAATCGGGCGAGACCGCCGATACGCTGGCGGCGCTACGCTATTGCGCGTCGCAGGGCCAGCACATCGCGTCGCTGCTGAATGCGCCGGAATCGACGATCGCGCGAGAATCGGACGTGGTGTTTCCGATTCTCTGCGGACCCGAGATCGGCGTTGCTTCCACCAAGGCGCTCACCGCACAATTGGCGGCGCTGGGAGCGCTGGTGATCGCGGCGGGCGTGGCGCGCGGCGTTTTGGACCGGGCGAAGGAGGCCGAGTTGGTGCGGGCGCTGATCGAATTGCCCAGCGCGGTTTCGGCGGCCCTGGCGGCCGAGGCGCACATCATCGAGATCTCCAAGAAGCTCTCGAAGGCAAAGGACGTGCTCTATCTCGGCCGCGGGCAGATGTTTCCGGTGGCCATGGAAGGGGCGCTGAAACTCAAGGAAATTTCCTACATCCACGCCGAGGGCTATGCTGCCGGCGAACTGAAGCATGGTCCGATTGCGCTGGTCGACGAAGCCATGCCGGTGATCGTCGTCGCGCCGTCGGACGAGCTGATGGAAAAAACGCTATCCAATATGCAGGAAGTCGCGGCGCGCGGCGGCAAGATCATCCTGATCACGGACGAGGACGGGGTTCGCCATATCGGGCAGGGGGTGGCCGAGACGATCGTGGTGCCAAAGGTTGCAAGCTTCGTCGCGCCGATCCTGTCGCTGATCCCGGTGCAATTGCTGGCGTATCACACGGCGGTATTCATGGGCACGGACGTGGACCAGCCGCGAAACTTGGCGAAATCGGTGACGGTGGAGTAAGGGGGCGCCTGTGCTCCCAGCCCTAGTGGTTCGAGCGTCGCAAGGGCTCCGGCCTCACATGAGGTGAGGCTCACGACCCAGCTCAACTCCCCCACCGCTCGTCGCCCTCGGGCTCGACCCGAGGGCCCAGACTGCGTGGGATTGTGATCGCCACCAGTCTGGGTTCTCGCGTCGAGCGCGAGAAGGACGAATGAGGGGTGGGGGCGAAGCCCAAGCCTCCAACCACGACGTCCGGGTACCCCCGCTATCCCGCCCGGATCAGCTGGATGGCAGTGTCTTTCCTGAACACATACAGCAGCGTGCGCAGCGCTTCGCCCCTGTCCCCAACCAGTCCCGGATTTGCTGCCAGCGCGGCCTTCGCATCATCATGCGCAAACTCGAGAAGATGACGGTGCACGTCGGGGACGGCGAGGTGATAGCCAGGCATGCCGGATTGGCGGGTTCCGAGAACGTCGCCCTGGCCGCGCAGTTCGAGGTCCTTTTCAGCGATAAGGAAGCCGTCTTCGGTGGATTTTATCACTTCCAGCCGGGCCTTTGCGGTTTCGCTGAGCGGGTCCTTATAGAGCAGCAGGCAGGCGGAGCGGTTGGAGCCGCGGCCGACGCGGCCCCGCAACTGGTGCAACTGGGCGAGGCCGAAGCGCTCGGCGTGTTCGATGATCATGATCGAGGCGTTGGGAACATCGACGCCGACTTCGATAACGGTGGTGGCCACCAAGACCTTGGTTTCGTTCGCGATGAAGGCGTCCATCACGGCCTGCTTGGCCGGGCCGCTCATGCGGCCGTGGACCATCGCCACCTGATCGCCAAAAACCTTCTTCAACTCGGCAAACCGGTCTTCCGCCGCAACGACGTCGAGGATTTCGCTCTCTTCGACCAGCGGGCACACCCAGAAGGCCTGCGCACCCTCATCGATCCGGGTCTTTAGCCGGGCCACGACCCTGTCGTAGTCGCGGATGGAGACTACGGCGGTGTCGATCGGCTGCCGCCCCTTGGGCTTTTCGCGCAAAACGCTGACCGCCATGTCACCGAAATGGGTGAGCACCAGAGTGCGGGGAATAGGGGTGGCGGTCATGACCAAGAGGTCGGTGTGGCGACCCTTTTCCGAGAGCGCAAGACGCTGGTGGACGCCGAAACGGTGCTGTTCATCGACGACAGTGAGGCCAAGATTGTGGAACTCCACGCCGGATTGGAACAGCGCGTGCGTGCCGACGACGATGCCGGTCTCGCCGCTGGCGACCCCCGCGAGGGCGGCACGGCGTTCGGCGGCGCCTTGCTTGCCGGTCAAGAGCACGATGCCGAGGCCCGCAGCGTCGGCCAGCGGCTTCAGCGTGCGAAAATGCTGGGCGGCGAGCAATTCGGTTGGCGCCATCAGCGAGGACTGCCCACCCGATTCGGCCATGGCGGCCATCGCCATCAGCGCCACGACGGTCTTGCCGGAACCGACGTCGCCCTGCAGCAGGCGCGACATCCGCTCGGGGGCGGCCAGATCGGCTCGGACGTCGGCGATGGCCTGCCGCTGCCCCTCGGTGAGCGAAAACGGGAGTGCGGCTTCGACCGCGCTTGTGATCTGGCCGGTGAAGGTCCGCGAAATGCCACGCGGGGCAATCAACTCGGACCGCACCAGCAGCAGGGCCAATTGGCCTGCGAAATATTCGTCGTAGGCGAGGCGCATCCGGGCCGGCCCGGCTACATCAGCCGCCTCCGGCGTCTCGGGCACATGCACGGCGCGCATCGCGGCGCGAAAATCCGGCCAGGAGAATTTTTGCAGGGTCGGCGGCGGCATCCATTCGGGCAGGGCCGGCAGGGTTTCCAGCACTTGCCGCGTCAGCTTGGTTAGCGCCTTCGAACTCAAGCCCTGGGTCAGTGGATAGACCGGCTCGACCAACGGCAGGCTGGCGAACTTGTCGGGTTCGACAATATAGTCGGGGTGGGTGATCTGCTTTTCGCCGTTGAAGAAATCCACTTTCCCCGAGACGTACCGCTCCTCGCCCACCGGCAGCGCGCGCTCGACCCAGTTGCCCTGGGCACGGAAGAACACCAGCTGGATTTCACCAGTCTCGTCATGGGCGAAGACCCGATGCGGGATATGCGGCTTGCCGCGCGGCGGGGGCAAATGGCGGTCGATGTGGATCTTCAGCGTCACCACGCCGCCGAACCAGGTCTCGGCGATGCCCACCATCTTGCGCCGGTCGACGATGCCGCTGGGCATGTGCATGAGGAGATCGAGCGCGATGGCTTCCTGGCCGTCCGGTGCGCCGAAGAATCGCGTCAACAGGGCCGCAAGCTGCGGGCCTACGCCCTTGATGGAGCGCAGCGAGCGGAACAGCGGATCGAGCGAGACCGGTCGGGACACGATTCTTTTCTCCTTGCGCGAAGGTTAGCGCTTCGGGCGAAAGCCCGACAGCCTCCCTGTCACGCGCTCGAATCGTCGGCAGCTTCATAGCTGACAAGGTCATGCAATGCGCGTAAGGAGGACGCTCGAAATCGCGAGACCTGCCCCGATCATGGCTCCAAAAACGGCCGGTGAAGACATTTCTATTGAACCTCAGGAACTGGTCAATCGGCGCCGGCGGCTACGCTATCGCGCCTGGCATCGCGGCACCAAGGAGATGGACCTGGTTCTCGGGCCCTATGCCGATGCCCACATAGACATCTTGCCGGTAGCGGAACTCGACCGACTCGAGACGCTTATGGATGAAGAAGATACCGATCTGCTGAAATGGGTGATGGGCCAGGAAGCACCGCGCGCCGATGTCGACGCCGAGCTGCTGGCGCGGCTGATCGCCTACAGACAGGAAACGGCTGGCATTCGATGAACGAGAACAGTTTTCGCCAACCCGATCGCATCATCAGCAATGTTCCTGACGGCATGCAGCCGGTGGTGTTGGCGCGGCAGGTGGAAGAGCGCCTGAAGGCGGCCCCCGATGCGGTCGCCAGCATTGTTTTCGTTGCCCGCGACGGCAGGCGCATGCAGCGGATGGCGGATGTGCTGGAGCAACTGTTGCCCGGCCACACCATCCTCACCATTCCGGCCTGGGACTGCCTTCCCTATGATCGCGTATCGCCGAACGCGGTGACGATCGGCGCCCGCATGACGGCGCTGTCGGCGCTAGCCGGGGGCGCGGTGAAGGGGGCGGTGGTGCTGACTGCCGCAAACGCGTTGGTGCAAAAGCTGCCGCCGCGCGCCGTGGTCGCCAATATGGCGTTTGCGGGCCGGATCGGGCAGGTGGTCGAGAGCGATAGACTGATCGCCTGGGCCGCCAGCAACGGTTACCTGCGTGTGCCGACAGTGCGCGAGGCGGGCGAGTTCGCGGTGCGCGGCGGCATCATCGACCTGTTCCCAGCGAGCATGGAGACGCCGCTGCGCTTCGACTTCTTCGGCAAGGTGCTGGAAACCATCCGCACCTTCGATCCGGATAGCCAGCGCACCACCGGCAATCTCAAATCCATTTCCCTGGCGCCGATGAGCGAGGTGCTGCTCAACGAGGACAGCATCCGCCGTTTTCGCGCCCGCTACACGGCGGCGTTCGGCGGCAATACCGTCGATGATCCGCTTTATGCCGCGGTGAGTGCCGGGCAGCGCTTTGCCGGCGTCGAGCATTGGCTGCCGTATTTTTACGAGCACATGGAGCCGCTGGCTTCGTACACCGCAGACGCACCCTTCATCTTCGATGACCAGGTCAAGGAAGCCTTTTCTGACCGGCAGAAGCAGGTGCAGGACTATTATGAGGCGCGCGAGCAAGCCCGAACCGCCAAACAGGTGACGCCGGGTGCACCCTATAAACCGGTGCCCGCCGACCAGCTCTACGAGATCTCCGGCAGCCCGTTCGGGCTCGCCTTCGGCGCCTCGGTGGTACAGCTTTCGCCCTTCGCCTCGCCGGACGTCTCGGCGCGGATAGAGGACGCGGGTGGGCGCCTCGCGCATAGTTTTGCCGCAGAGCGGCAGGCGACCGACGTCAATCTCTTCACCAGCGTCGTGTCGCTGCTGAAGCAGGAGAGCAAGGCAGGCCGGCGCACCATCATCGCCTGCTGGACCGAGGGTTCGCGCGACCGCATGGCGCAGGTTCTGGCCGATCATGGCCTGGCGCATCCGCGGCTGGCCGAAAACTGGCGCGATGCCGAAACCACGTCGGCGGCGACAACGGCGCTGGTCGTCGTCGGGCTGGAAACCGGCTTTGCCGCCGACAAGCTGCTGGTGCTCTCCGAGCAGGACATTTTGGGTGAGCGCCTGCTGCGGCCGCAACGGCGCAAGCGCGCCAGCGACGCGCTGACCGAGGCGACGAGCCTGTCGGCGGGCGATCTGGTCGTGCACGTCGACCATGGCATCGGGCGGTTCCTCGGGCTGAAAGCCATCGAGGCGGCCGGCGCGCCGCATGATTGCGTCGAGATTGAATACGCCGGCAACACCAAGCTCTATCTGCCGGTCGAGAACATCGAGCTGCTGTCGCGCTATGGCTCGGAGGACGCCGGCGGCGAACTCGACAAGCTCGGCGGCGTCGCTTGGCAGGCGAAGAAGGCAAAGCTCAAGAAGCGCATCCGCGACATGGCGGAGCAGCTCATCCGGATTGCGGCGGCGCGGCAGGTTTCGAAATCCAACCCGATCGAGATCCCATCGGGCGCCTATGAGGAATTCGCGGCGCGGTTCCCCTATGACGAAACCGAGGACCAACTGACCGCCATCGAGGCGGTGTTGGACGATCTGACCTCCGGCCGGGTCATGGACCGGCTGGTGTGCGGCGACGTGGGTTTCGGCAAGACCGAAGTGGCGCTGCGCGCAGCCTTCGCGGTTGCGATGTCCGGCCGCCAGGTCGCGGTGGTCGTGCCGACAACGCTGTTGGCGCGCCAGCACTTCAAGACGTTCCGCGAGCGCTTCTCGGGCTTGCCGATCCGGGTCCAGCAATTGTCGCGGCTGGTAACCTCCGCCGAGGCCAAGGCCACGAAGGAGGGCGTGGCGGATGGCCGGGTCGATATCGTCATCGGCACGCACGCGCTGCTGGCCAAATCGGTCAGCTTCAAGGACCTGGCGCTGATCATCGTCGACGAGGAGCAGCACTTTGGCGTCGGACACAAAGAGCGGCTGAAGGAACTGCGCGACAACGTCCACGTGCTGACCCTGACCGCAACGCCAATTCCGCGCACGCTGCAACTGGCGCTGACGGGCGTGCGCGACCTGTCGCTGCTGGCCAGCCCGCCGGTCGACCGGCTCGCCATCCGCACCTTCATTTCGCCCTTCGATGCCCTGAGCGTGCGCGAAGCGCTGCTGCGCGAAAAATATCGCGGTGGGCAGGCGTTCTACGTCGTGCCGCGGATCAAGGACCAGGCTGATATCGCCGAGTTCCTGCGAGCGCAGGTGCCGGAGGTGAAGTTCGTCGTCGCCAATGGCCAGATGGCGCCGTCTGAGCTCGACGACATCATGAACAATTTCTACGACGGGCAGTTCGATGTGCTGGTGGCCACCACCATCGTCGAATCCGGCCTCGATATCCCGAACGCGAACACGCTGATCGTGCATGATGCCGATCATTTCGGGCTGGCGCAGCTTTACCAGATCCGCGGTCGTATCGGGCGTTCGAAAGTGCGTGCCTATGCGCTGTTCACCGTCCCGGCCGACCGCAAGCTGACCGATACCGCCGAGCGTCGGCTCACCGTGCTACAGTCGCTCGAAAGCCTCGGGGCCGGCTTCCAGTTGGCCAGTCATGATCTCGATATCCGTGGGGCAGGGAACCTGCTCGGCGAGGAGCAATCCGGGCACATCAAGGAAGTCGGCTTTGAGCTCTACCAGGCTATGCTCGAAGAAGCCGTGGCCTCGCTGAAGACCGGCGAGGAGGATTATGAAGATAAGAACGAGTGGAGTCCGCAGATTTCGCTCGGAATGCCAGTAATGATCCCCGAATACTACGTGCCAGATCTGCAAGTGCGCATGCAGCTCTACAGGCGGATCGGCGATCTGACCGATGCGCGCGAGATCGATGCGCTCGGGGCGGAATTGATTGATCGCTTCGGGCCGTTGCCGCAGGAAGTTGAGGCGTTGCTCAAGGTTATCCTGGTCAAGGCGCTGTGCCGGACGGCCAATGTCGAAAAGGTCGATGCCGGCCCGAAAGGCGCGGTGCTGACCTTGCGCAACAATGAGTTCCCCGATCCGGCAGCGCTGGTCCGTCTGCTGTCCGATCCGAGCCAGCAGGTGCGGGTCAATCCCGACCAGAAGCTGGTTTTCGCACGCGAGTGGCCG
>JAQGKB010000161.1 GCA_028290345.1 Hyphomicrobiales bacterium
TCCCCAAAGGGGCGAGGGTTTTCGTCCGAAACGCGGCCCCGTCGTCCCCTCGCCCCTTTGGGGAGAGGGTTAGGGTGAGGGGTAGCCCAACAGTCAATCCTCCCCCCTGATCCACTCCAGCCGAAACCCGCCATTCCCCCCATCGCCCAAAACCTTCGCCAGCGCTGGAAGCAAAATTTGCAGTTCGCTTTCCAGCGCAAATGGCGGGTTGACGAGGATCATGCCGCTGCCGAACAGCCGCGCCGGGTGGGCGGGGGCGCGGACCATCAGTTCGGCGCGGAGGATTTTGGGGATGCCGGTGGCTTGCAGGGCGCCAATGAAGGCGTCGCGCTCGCGCTGGTCCTTTAGCGGATACCAGAGCGCGTAAAGGCCGGTGGCGAATTTGCGGTGGGCTTTGGCGAGGCCCTCGACCAGGCGCTCGAATTCGCCGGGTTCTTCGAAGGGCGGATCGATCAGTACCAGGCCGCGCTTTTCCTTGGGTGGCAGTTGCGAGCCCAGCGCCAGCCAGCCATCGAGATGGATCACCCGGGTCTGGAAATCGCCGGCGAACTGATTTGCGAGCGTTTCGGCGTCATCGGGATGCAGTTCGAGGGCAAAGAGCCGGTCCTGTTTTCGCAGCAAATGGCGGGTGATCAGCGGCGAGCCGGGATAGCGGCTGAGGCCGCCATCGGGATTTTCGGCGCGGACGATATCGACATAGGGTTTTGCCAATGCCGCGGCGGGCTCGGGCAGCTCAGCGTCGAGCAGCCGCTTGATGCCGTCGAGCCAATCCTCGGTGCTCGCCGCCTCGGAGCCGGCAAGGTCGTAGCGGCCGATGCCGGCGTGGGTATCAATGACGCGAAAAGCGGCGGGCTTGCGCTTCAGATATTCGACGATGCGAACCAGAACGATGTGCTTGAAGACATCGGCAAAGTTGCCGGCATGGAAGGCGTGACGGTAGTTCATGGCGTTCAGCGCCTAGCGCCCGTGGCCCTGGGCGAAGAGGATGGTGGCGGCGAAGGCGGTGAACACCCCGGCAAAGCTCCAGTTCAGCGCCCGTTCCACCCATTTGCTCTTGCTGAATTGCGCCGCCAGCCATTGCGCGCCAAAGACGCCGGCCACGGCCAGCGGCACCGAGACCACGATGAATTCGCCGCCGAGGAAGAACAGTTTTTGCGGCGCCGCCGGATCGGCGCGATCGACGAATTGCGGCAGGAAGGTCAGGAAGAACAGCACCACTTTCGGGTTCAGCAGGTTGATGCCGATGCCGGTGAGATAGCTCTCCTTCAGGCTCGGCGTGCGCTTGGCCTTCGCCGCAAGGCGCAGGCCGCCGCCATGCACGATGGCCTGATAGGCGAGCCAGAGCAGATAGACCGCCCCGGCGATCTTCAGCACCAAAAACGCCGCTGGCGCGGCCACAATCAAGACCGAAATACCGAGTGCCACGAGGCTGGTGTGCACCGCAATTCCCGACATCGCCCCGGCCGCCGTGGCAATGCCATGCGCCCGGCCGTAGTTGACGGCGCGCGACAGCTGCAGCGCCATATCCGGGCCGGGCGTGATGGCAAGCACGAACGCGGCGATCGCGAAGGCGAGGATGACGGAAAGGCTCGGGACGAAGGCGGGCATGGCGGCTCCGGACGGTTTTGCGATATTGGCGGTTCCCCGCTTGGGCGTAAAGGGTGGCAATCACTGAGGTTGCGCCGGCGCGCCGCATTTGCTTAGTGTGCGCGCAAATCGGAAACGGGCCAAGGCGGCCCAGATGGCGCAAAAAATGGCAAAAGAAATCAAAAAAGTGGTGCTGGCCTATTCGGGCGGGCTCGATACCTCGATCATCCTGAAGTGGCTGCAGACGGCATATAACTGCGAAGTGGTGACGTTCACCGCCGATCTCGGGCAGGGCGAAGAGCTGGAGCCGGCGCGCAAGAAGGCCGAGCTGATGGGGATCAAGGAGATCCACATCGAGGATCTGCGCGAAGAATTCGTGCGCGATTTCGTGTTCCCGATGTTCCGCGCCAATACGGTTTATGAGGGCCAATATCTGCTAGGCACCTCGATCGCGCGGCCGCTGATCGCCAAGCGCCTGGTCGAGATCGCCGAGGCGACCGGCGCCGATGCGGTGTCGCATGGCGCGACCGGCAAGGGTAACGACCAGGTGCGGTTCGAACTCACCGCCTATGCGCTGAACCCGTCGATCCGGGTGATCGCGCCGTGGCGCGAGTGGGATTTGCAGAGCCGCACGAGCCTCTTGGAATTTGCCGAAAAGAACCAGATCCCGGTGGCCAAGGACAAGCGCGGCGAAGCGCCGTTCTCGGTGGATGCGAACCTGCTGCATACCTCGTCCGAGGGCAAGGTTCTGGAGGATCCGGCCGACGTTGCGCCCGACTACGTCTATCAGCGCACCGTCGATCCGGTGGATGCTCCCAACGAACCCGAAATCATCAAGATCGGCTTCGAAGGCGGCGACCCGGTTTCGGTCAATGGCGTAAAGCTTTCGCCCGCTGAACTTTTGACCAAGCTCAACGAGTTCGGCGGCAAGCATGGCGTGGGGCGGCTGGACCTGGTCGAGAACCGCTTCGTCGGCATGAAATCGCGCGGCGTCTACGAGACGCCCGGCGGCACGATCCTGCTCGCGGCGCATCGCGGCATCGAATCGATCACGCTCGATCGCGGCGCTGCCCATCTCAAGGATGAGCTGATGCCGAATTACGCCGAATTGGTTGACAATGGCTTCTGGTTCGCG
>JAQGKB010000168.1 GCA_028290345.1 Hyphomicrobiales bacterium
TCTAGAAAACAGTTCCTCGCGACCAGGAGTTTTCAATGCGCATTGCCGTCGGCGGCCTGCATACCGAGTGCAGCACTTACAATCCCGTGCTGATGCGCGAGCCCGATTTCACCATCTGGCGCGGCGATGACATGCTGGCAAAGCCCTATTTCGACGTGCTGAAGGGGTTCGAGGCAACCTACTTGCCGACGTTCTACGCCCGCAACATCGCCGGCGGCCCGATCGAGCGGCAGACCTATGAGCGCTTCAAGCAGGAATTCCTCGCTACGCTCCGCGCCGCCCTTCCCGTGGATGGCGTCTACCTCGCCATGCACGGCGCGCTGTTCGTCGAGGGCATGGAAGATGCCGAGGGCGACTGGATCAGCGCTGCGCGCGAAGTCGTCGGCGACACGCCGCTGATCAGCGTCAGCTATGATCTGCACGGCAATCTCAGCCAGAAAATCATCGACAATATCGATCTCTTCTCCACTTACCGCACGGCGCCGCACATCGATATTCCCGAAACGCAGTTGCGCTCGGTCAGCATGCTGTTCCGCGCCCTGCAATCGGGCGAACGCCCGCTGCTGGCCTGGGTGCCGGTCCCGGTCGTGCTGCCGGGCGAGCGTACCAGCACCGAGGATGAGCCGGCCAAAAGCCTCTATGCCCAGCTCCCCGGCATGGACACGCTGCCCAGCGTCTGGGATGCCTCGCTGCAGGTGGGCTATGTCTGGGCCGACGAGCCCCGTTCCACCGCCGCCGCCATCATCACCGGCACCGATCGCGCCGTGCTCGAAACCACCATCAAAAAACTCGCAACCTCCTATTGGGACGCCCGCGACGCCTTCAGCTTCGGCCCGAAAACCGGCTCGATCGAAGAATGCGTCGCCTGGGCCGTGGCCAGCCCGACCCATCCGGTGATCCTCGCCGAATCCGGCGACAACCCCACCGGCGGCGGCGTAGGCGATCGCGCCGAAGTCCTGGCCGAACTGATCGGGCAGGGCGCCAAGAACGTGGTCTTCGCCGGCATCATGGACAAAGCAGCGACGCAGAAGGCCTATGCGGCCGGCCTCGGCGCCACGCTCGAACTCACCGTCGGCGCCTCGCTCGATCCAAGCTCCAAGCCGGTCACGGCAACTTTCACCGTCAAATTCCTGCTCGATACCGATAAGGACACCAACCGCGAGGCGGTGGTCAGCGTCGGCGGCATCGATCTGGTGCTGTCGGCCCGCCGCCGGCCCTATCACAACATTGCCGATTTCACGCGCCTGGGGCTCGATCCCAACACGGCCGGCATCGTCGTGGTAAAATCCGGCTACCTTTCGCCCGAACTCGCGCCGATCGCCAAGCCGAACTACATGCTGCTGTCGCCCGGCGTCGTCGATCAGGATGTCGACCGGCTGGTGCGCAACCGCAAGCTGACGCCGACCTACCCGTTCGACCGCGATTTCGCCTGGGCGCCGAAGATCGCTTATTCGAAGCGTTCGGCCCCCTGAGCCGACTGGGCCGCGTCACAAATCCATCGAATGTCTTGACATCGCGCCCACTTGCCGCGAGGTCATGCCACCACCCAATAACCGCGATGCCGCCGATGTCCCTTCCTGCCCTCCTCAAGCGCTTCGGCGTCGATCCCTACCTGCTGCTGCTCGTCGTCTCCATCGGCGTCGCCGTGGTGATCCCCGCCCGTGGGGCCGCCGCCGATATCGTCGGCCAGGTCGGCGACTGGGCCATCGCGTTCCTGTTCTTCCTTTACGGCGCGCGGCTGAAACCCTCGGCCATCATCGGCGGGCTGACCAACTGGAAACTGCAATTGCTGGTGTTTCTCAGCACCTTCGTGCTGTTCCCGCTGCTCGGCGTCGGGCTGGTCTTTGCGCTGCAATCGGTGCTGCCCGCTGAACTGCTGCAGGGGCTGCTGTTCCTCTGCCTCGTGCCCTCGACCGTGCAATCCTCAATCGCCTTTACCGCCATTGCCCGCGGCAACGTACCGGCCGCCATCTGCGCGGCGACGCTTTCCAACATGGTCGGCGTCTTCATCACGCCGGCGCTGGTGGCGTTGCTGCTGCATGTGGGGGGCGCCAGCATCGGCCCGCAGGCCTTGCTCGATATTGCCATCCAACTGCTGCTGCCGTTCGTCCTCGGGCAGGTCGCTCGTCCCTGGCTCGAAGGCTTTCTCACCAAGCACCGCGCGCGGCTAGCGCTCTACGATCGCGGTACCGTGCTGCTGATCGTCTATTCGGCCTTCAGCGCCGGTGTCGTCGCCGGGGTGTGGAACAACACCTCGGTGCAGTCGCTGATCGGCATCGCCATTGTCGATGTGGCGTTGCTGATGTTCGTGCTGGCCTTCACCACCTACTCCAGCCGGCTGCTGGGCTTTTCCAAGGAAGACGAAATCGCCATCGTCTTCTGCGGCACCAAGAAAAGCATCGCCAGCGGCATTCCCATGGCCAGCGCCCTCTTCGCCGGCCACGGCGTTAGCCTCATCGTGTTGCCGCTGATGCTGTTCCACCAGGCCCAACTCTTCGCCTGCGCCATCATCGCCCAGCGTTATGCCCGGCAAGGGCATGCGCTCGAGCAGAAGGGGTAACCACGCACGGAGCCCTCATCGTGAGGTGGAGCATCGCACCACCCTCATTCGTCATCCTCGCACCACCCCCTCATTCGTCATCCTCGCACTTGATGCGAGGACCCAGGCTTGCGACAAGCACCGCCGCTGGCAGTCTGGGCCCTTGGGTCGAGCCCGAGGGGGACGAGCGGTTGGGGGCATGTTTTTGGATGACGAGCGGTGGGGGTATGCTTGGGTGTTGGGCGGTGAGGGAATGTGCCCTCATGGTGAGGTGGGACCCCCGGACTTGATCCGAGGGGACCCTCGAACCACGAGGGCGAGCACCCCCCACCTACATCACAACTTGTACGCCCGCTTCGCCAGCCGATACGCCAGGTCCTGTGACACTTCCATCGCCTCCTCCTCGGGCATCTGATGTTCGGCCACCAGCCGGGCCAGATATGCGCTGTCGACGCGGCGGGAGACGTCGTGCCGCGCCGGGATCGAGGGGAACGCGCGGGTGTCGTCGTTGAAGCCGACGGTATTGTAGAAGCCCGTCGTTTCCGTGGTGAGTTCGCGGAAGCGGCGCATGCCTTCGGGGCTGTCGAAGAACCACCACGGCGGTCCCAGCCGCAATGCGGGGTAGGCGCCGGCCAAGGGAGCCAGTTCGCGCGAATAGCTGGTCTCGTCGATGGTGAACAGCACCACCGTCACGTTCGGATCGAGCCCCACGCAATCGAGCAGCGGCTTTAGCGCCGTCACGTAATCGGTCTGCATCGGGATATCGAAACCCTTGTCCCGGCCGAATTTTTGCAAGATCTCGGCCGAATGGCTGCGCCACGCGCCGGGGTGGATCTGCAGCACCAGCCCGTCATCGCGGCTCATCTTCGCCATTTCGGTCAGCATCTGGGCCCGGAACAGCGCTTTTTCGCGCGCGTCGGCCTTGCCGCTGCGGACGCGATCGAACAGCGACTTGGCTTCCGCCTCGCCGAGATTGGCGGTCTCGGCGGTCAGGTGTCCGTGGTCCGAGGAAGTCGCGCCAAAGCTCTTGAAATAGGCACGGCGCGAGCGGTGTGCGTCGAGATACCCCTGCCAGGTGCCGGTATCGGCGCCGCTGATCGCGCCCAGCGTATCAAGATTGGCCTGGAACCCCACCGCATCCGGATCGATCACGGCGTCGGGCCGGTAGGCCGGGACCACACGGCCTTTCCAGTCGCTGTCGCGCAGCATCTTGTGCCAGCGCAGATCGTCCAGCGCGCCGTCCGTGGTGGCGATCACTTCGAGGTTGAAGCGCTCGAACAGCGCCCGCGGCCGGTATTCCGGGCGGGTCAGCAAGGCGGCGATCTGGTCATAGATCACGTCGGCGGTCTTGCCATTCAACGGCTCGGTGATGCCGAAAAGGTTGACAAACGTGTCGTCGAGCCAGAGCCGGGTCGGCGTGCCGCGGAACAGGAAATAGTTCTCGGCGAAGCGCCGCCAGATCTTGCGCCCGTCGGTTTCGACCGGGCTGCCATCGGCGCTCGGCACGCCAAGGTCGGCGAGCGGAATGCCCTGGCTATAGAGCATGCGGAAAATGTAGTGATCCGGCACGATCAGCAATTGCGCCGGATCGGGGAACGGCTCGTTCTGCGCATACCAGCGCGGGTCGGTGTGGCCGTGCGGGCTGAGCAAGGGCAAATCCTTGACGCTCTGGTAGAGCCGACGGGCGATCGCCCTGGTGCCCGGGTCGGCCGGAAACAGGCGGTCCTCGTGGATCAGGGCGCTCATGCTTCTACTCCTCGATTTTGTTATTGGATGGCCCGATCAGGCCCCGGTGAGAAACCGGATATGCATGTCGTGGCGATAGGTCTCCGCCGGCCGCAATACGGTCGAAGGGAAGTGCGGCTGGTTCGGCGCATCCGGAAAGCCCTGGGTTTCAAGCGCGAACCCGGCATATTTGCCGTAATGGGCGCCGGTTTTCCCGACGGCCGGCACGGTGCCGAAATTGTTGGCGGTATAAAGCTGCACCGCCGGTTGGTTGGTCGAAATCTCGAGGCCGCGCCCCGTAACGGGGTCGTGCGCCCACGCCACCGCCCGCATGGTTCCGGATGGCCCGTTCAGGCAGAGATTGATGTCGTAGCCGCCGTCCGGGCTGGCCGCCTCGATATCGGCGCCGATGGCCTTGCCGTCACGGAAATCGAACGGCGTGTCATCGACGGGCGCTAACTCCCCGGTGGGGATCTTGCCATCATCGGTCGGCGTGTAGCGGTCGGCATCGACGCGCAAAATCTGGTTGGTCACCGGGCCGCTCTCGTGCCCGGCAAGGTTCCAGTAGCCGTGATGCGCAAAGTTCACGATCGTCGGCTTGCTCGTCGTCGCGCCCATTTCGATCAGCAAGCTGCCGTCCCGCAGCACCGAATAGGTGATCTGGGCCCGGAGCGTCCCCGGATAGCCTTCGTCGCCATCGGGGCTGTCGAGCATCAGCGTGACGCTGTCGCTGCCTTCGTTGATCCGGCCCGACCAGACGCGCTTGCCAAAACCCTTGAAGCCGCCATGCAGATGGTTCTTGCCCTCATTGGCCGAGAGCGGATAGGCGACGCCGTCGATGCTGAAGCTGGCATCGGCGATGCGGTTGGCGGAGCGCCCGCAGACCGCGCCCGCGCTGCCGCGATTGCGCATGTAATCGGCCGGATCGTCATAGCCCAGCGCGATATCCTTGCTGATGCCGTTCCGATCCGGCACGTGCACCTCCGAAAGGATCGCGCCCAGGGTGATGACCCTGATGCGCGTTCCGCCGGCCGCGATATCGAAGGCATCGATCGGGGTGCCTTCATAGCTTCCGCATATGCTGCTGGAAACACTCATCGCTTGATACTCCCGCTTGATGTCAGCGGGGGCAGGGGCCGCCGCTTAGGCCACGAGCCCGATCTTCAGGCTCCCGAGCGCGCCAAAATCAGCCTCGACGGCCTCGCCGGGCTTGCCGATGGGGCGCACGATCCGCGATCCGGTAATGATGATTTGACCGGCGCGCAAGCCACCCTGTCGCGCTCCGGCGTGATTGGCAAGCCAGGTCAGCGCATCGATGATGGCTTCAATGTCCGGGCCACCGTCCGAGGTGCCGATTTCGACCGCGCCGGTGCGCAGCGAAATCTTGAGGTGCGCGAGATCGAGCCCGCTCCAATCGGTGGTCGCAGGCCCGGTCAGCACCGCCGAATTGTTCTGCAGATCGCCGATCCCCAGCAGCTTCGGCAACGTGATCTCGGGCGCGAAGCGCGAGCCGATGACTTCGATCGCCGGGTGCAGCGAGGCCATCGCCGCCTTCACTTCATCGCGGGAATAGGGTGTGCTGCGCGCCGGCAGGTCGCGGCCGAGCTTTACCGCGACTTCCGTCTCGATCAGCGTGGCGAGCCAGCCGCTGATGCTGAAATTTTCGCCCGAGTCGATATAAACCGAGGCCGGCAGCGGCGAGCACACCGGCTCGGGACCGGTACCCGTCGCGACTTTCCAGCCGCCCACCGGACCCTGCAGCGCAATGATGCCATCCTGGATGGCATAGGCCTCCTCGCGGGTCTGCGGCACCAGCTCTTCTGGTATCGCCGGGATCAGGCGCTTGCTCTGCCGGGTGTCGACGAAAAGCCTTGCGGCCGCGGTGGCGGTTGCAGTGGTCATAGGGAAGCCTCCTCAAAGATGTTCTGTTCCCAATAAGTCATGGGACAGCAAACGGAAAGAGCGCGATGTGTCGGTTAGACCGGGATCGGATTTGGCTTGGCGAAATGGCAGGCAGTCAGCTGGCCGGGCGCGGTTTCGCGCAGCGGCGGGCGCTCGACCTTGCAGATCGGCTGTGCGATCGGACAACGCGTGTGGAAGCTGCAGCCCGAAGGAATCGCGGTCGGGCTCGGCACATCGCCTTGCAGGATGATGCGGTGGCCCTTCACGTCCGGATCGGGCTCGGGCGCCGCCGAAAGCAGTGCCTGCGTATAGGGATGTTGCGGCGCCGAATAGATCGACTGTTTTGGCCCCATCTCGACGATGCGCCCCAGATACATCACCGCCACCCGGTCGGCGATGTGCCGGACCACGGCAAGATCGTGCGCGATGAAGAGGTACGAAAACCCCTTCTGCTCCTGCAAATCCTGCATCAGATTGATGATCTGCGCCTGCACCGACACGTCGAGCGCCGAAACCGGCTCGTCCGCAACGATGAACCCCGGATTGAGGGAAATCGCCCGCGCGATGCCGATGCGCTGGCGCTGCCCGCCAGAGAATTGCCGCGGATAGCGATCCATGAAGTTGGGCGAAAGCCCCACCTGGTTCAGCAGATCAGCCACCCGCTCGCGCCGCTGCGCCCGGCCCTTGACCAGCCCGAACACTTCCAGTGGCTCGGCGATGATGTCGGCTACCGTCCGCCTTGGGCTCAGCGAGCCATAGGGATCCTGGAAGATCATTTGCACCTTGGCGCGCATCGCCCGCATTTCTGCGGGCGATAGGCCGGTCA
>JAQGKB010000222.1 GCA_028290345.1 Hyphomicrobiales bacterium
GCGATTTGGGCTGCTGGGGTCATGGATTTGACTCGAACGGTGGGCTGTTGGGCAGGTACTTGGTCCCCTCCCAACCGCCGTCATTCCCGTGCAGGCGGGAATCCAGTACGCTCGGTGTGGCCGCTCCTGCCGTGGCCGGGCAGTGCGCCCTTCCACCACGGAGGTTACTGGATTCCCGCCTGCGCGGGAATGACGGCGGTTGGGGCGGGAGGAACGGCACAGGGCGGCGGACGGAGCGACGGCTGCCAGGGCAGCGTCGCCCCGGCACCCTTACGCCAGATACTTCGCGAAAAACGCCAGCGTCCGCGCGTGGGCCAACTTCGCGCTCGCCGCGTCGTAGTGGTCGGGGCGGTCGCTGTTACAAAAGCCGTGTCCGGCCGGGTAGAGGTAGATCGGCAGGTCCGGGTAGCGCTGGCGCAGCTGTTCCACCTGCTCGACCGGAATGCCGGTGTCCTGGTCGCCATAATGCATTTCGATGGGGATGCTCGGGGCCGCGTCGATGTAGTTGAGCAGGCCGCCGCCGTAATAGCCCGAGGCGGCCGAGAGGCCGAGCCCGAGATTGGCCGCGCGCCACGAAATCGCGCCGCCGAAGCAATAGCCGGTGATGCCGACCTTGCCCGCGCCGGCCACTTCCTTGATCGCCGCTTCCACGTCGAACAGCGCCGTTGCCGGGTTGAACGCCTTCATCAGTTCGCCGATGCGGGCAAAGCCGGTCGGGCCGTAATCCTCGCTCTCATAGCCGAGTTCGACCCGGTCCATCATCGCCGGCGCGATCGCGACATAGCCCTCAGCGGCATAGCGATCGACCTCGCTGCGGGTCCAGCGGTTCAATCCCCAGACTTCCTGGATGACAACGACGGCGCCCTTGGGCTTGCCGGCCGGTACCGCCTTGTAGGCGTTGAAGGTGAACCCATCGCTTGTTGTCAGTTTGATCCGCTCGCCCACGCTAGTCTCCAAATTTCCTACTATGAAAGCCGGCGAACGCTGTCAGCCCGGCCCGCGCCACGAAGCGACGCTTCAGGGCCGCAAGTCAACCTGCCGCCCCCCGGAATGGCGAGGGGTTTCACAACGAGTTGATCGGGAGTGGCACGCCCACATGGTGTGAGGCTCGCTTGCTCGCACCTCACGGTTGACGGTTAGCGCCTCCAGCGCATCACAACCCCGTCATTCGTCATTCTCGCGCTAGACGCGAGAACCCAGACTTGTGGCAATCACCACCGCAGGCAGTCTGGGCCCTCGGGTCGAGCCCGAGGGTGACGAAGGGTGGGTGAGGGTGACGAAGGGTGGGGTGAGGTTGATGAAGGATGGGGTGAGGGTGACGGATGATGGTGTGGAAAGACTGGATTGCCGGAACCGCGAGCGTGCTAGCGCCACGTCCCCATGGTTCGAGGATCGCTGCGCTCCCCCTCTCGAGGGCTACCGCGACGAGCAGGCCATACGCCCCCTATTCTGGCGGACGCAGCATCCTGCTACTCTGCACACCCGACCGCAATTCAGGAGCTGTGCAGTGTTCGGCCATTTCATCGCCGCCCAGGAGCCGGTATATCGCAACGTCGTTGCCGAACTCGGCGCCGGGGAAAAGCGCAGCCACTGGATGTGGTTCATCTTTCCACAAATGGCGGGGCTTGGCCGCAGCGCCATGGCGCAGAAATATGCGCTGGCTTCACTCAGCGAAGCCGAGGATTATTTGCGCCACCCGGTGCTCGGCAAGCGCCTGCGCCAGTGCACGGAGCTGGTCAACGCGTTGGATGGCAAGAGCATCCATGCCATCTTCGGCAGCCCGGATGACCGAAAATTCCATTCCTCGATGACGCTGTTCGCGCAGGCGACATCCGACAACCGGATCTTCCTAGAAGCCCTCAGGAAGTATTTCGCCGGACAATACGATCCGCTGACGCTCGAAATCCTGGCGCGCTGAGGCGGCCGCTAGAGCAGTTTCGCCAGCGCCACGAAATCCGGAACTTGTGCTCCCGCCTGAGCGGCCGCCTGGGTGTCGCCGCTGACATCGGCAAAACTCTTCATGCCGAACCACAGCGCCATCATCAGGCCCACGATCATGATCGCCCCAATGATGGTCCAGCTGCCGCCGCGCCCCATGGTCCGTGCCGGGAACAGCACGAACTTCAGCAGCGGCAGGCCGATGGTCAAGACGATCAGCAGGATTTCCATGGGGGCAGCAACCTTCAGCGACGCGAGCGCCACCTTGCGCCGCGCCGGTTTGCGCAAAGGCCTCGAACTAGTTTGCATTTTAGCCAGCAGCACACTCATTGCAGGGGTGATTTGCAGCGGCGGCGGGTAGAAAGCCGAGGCAAATCGCCCTATGTTGCTGGCATGAAACACGATCTGCCCAAAGCAAACCTGAAGCCGTTCTCAGCTGTTATCTTCGATATGGACGGCACCATTCTCGATACCGAACTGGTGTTCAAATCCATCGTCTACGACGTTGCCGCCGAACTCGGTTACGAGATGACCGATAGCGTGCATCTGTCCATGGTTGGCTCCAGCCATGAGACCACCAACAAGCTCCTGATGGAAGCTTACGGTTCGAGCTTTCCCTATTCGCTGTTCGACGAGAAATGCCGTGTCAGCATGCACGAGCAGATGCTCGACGCCGTGCCGGTCAAGACCGGCGCGCGCGAAATGCTGGCTGAACTAAAGGCCCGCGACATTCCTACCGCCATCGCCACCTCGTCGCGCTCGCACCATGCGATGTCGCATCTGGGCTCAGCGGGGCTGTTGGATATGTTCCGCACCATCGTCACCCGTGACGATGTCGTGCATCCCAAGCCGCACCCCGAGCCCTATCTCACCGCGGCCCGGCGTCTTGGTGTCGATCCGGCGGCATGCCTGGCGCTCGAGGATAGCCATTCGGGCGTTCGCGCTGCCCATGCGGCCGGCATGCAGACCATCATGGTGCCCGATCTGGTGCGCCCCACGGATGAAATCGCCGCACTCTGCGTCGCGGTAATGGAAAGCCTTAGCCACGTGCATCGCGTCGCGCTGCCGGGCATCGAGGCGATTGCGACGCGGCTCTAGGGGCGCTTCAGCAGGACCTGGTCGCTGAATGGCGCCGGCTCGCTTTGTGCGAGCTTAAAGCCGGCCCGTTCCGCCAACTGCGTGAAGGCGGCGATGCCGCGCGGGACAATCTTGAAATCGCGGTTGCTGGCCTTGAACAGTAATGTTGCTTCGTCATTGCGTGTCACCGAACCAACGACGATCGAGCCCTTGGGCGCGCCGTCGTGCAAGGCTTTCAGGCACCCGACGATAGAGGCGTCGTCGCCATACTCGAACAGTGCCCCCTCCGATGAGGCGGCAACGATCGAGGGCTCGCCCGCCAGATGCGCAAGTAGCGTCTTCAATGGTGCCGGATCGCGCCAGTCGAACGGCACCAGGCTAAGCGTGATATCGTACCCGGCCAGCGGCCCGCCGCCGGCCATCAGCGCCGCAAGGGCGTTGTGCCCGAAGGCCGGCCCGTTCTGGTCGCTGTCGAGTACATGAATGCGCACCGGCCGGCCGACCAGCAGGGCCGGGGCGGTTCGGTGCAGGATCAAGAGTGCGTTGAGGCTATCCATTGCCGGTCCACCCCCGATATTGAGGAGGTGCAGCGTTCCATCCGTCCGCGCGGCCAACTGGGTTTCCAAGCCTTCGGCGAGGAGATAGGCGCACTGCGCTAGCCGGACGCGGATTGCCTCTGCCGGCAGGCTTTCGGCCACCTTCTTGTCCAGGGGGCTGTCGAACGGACTGATGAGATTGTCCGGCCCGAGTTTTAGTAGATAAGTCGCCAGCCCCGCCAAATAGCCGTCGCCCGAACTCAGCATGGCACGCAGCAAGAACGATTGCCGCGCCGCCAGCCTGATGAACATACGCAGCAGCCAGCGCGGCAGGGCGCGGCGCTTTTCGCCGGCGATATAGGCTGGCAGTTTTGCCAGGGCCGCGCTGCCGCTCCGATCCACGGCGAAGCGCGGATCGGTCACATCGATCACCGGCAGGTCGACCCCGTCGGCATTCTTGGCCAGCACCAGCCCGCAACGCGGAACCGAGTCGGGGGCAGTTGCAACGCTCGTCGCTGACATCGGATCTCCAGGGATTTTGGCGCATGTGGCGCTGGGAGGGCTTGGGCACTGGCCCCCCATGGGGGCGCGGCGAGATTTCCACTGGTTTCTCAAAGTAGCATGGTGTCGGCAGTGCCCGCTAGTCTGGGTCTACGTCTCGACGCCCAATCGCTAAACTTGATTGCATTGGCTTAACAGGCATTTAGCCACCCCCGGCATCTCACCTCGTCTTGCGGCGATTTCGGCTCGCCAAGCGCGCTTCCTCCCGTTAACTCTATCTTAAGCCGACACAGATCATGGTTAAACATCAGTAAATTAGTGGTTCCCTAACCATCAAAGCTCGGCTAGGGTGCCGTCGGGTCGTAGTTTTCGGGTGCCGCCGTCCGGCGGGCAGAGGGAGGAACAGCCATAGTTAAGCGACAGTGGCTCGCCCGCATTTTGCGCGTTTCATCACCTGCCTTGGCCCTCTTCGCGGCCGGTTTCGTGCTTTTCGTTACGCTTTCCCACGCATCCGCCCAGGATATGCGAGTCGCCGAAGTCACTCCGGCCGACCTTCCGGTGCAATTGGCCCAGGCTCGCGAGCCGGCGCCGCAGCCCAAGCTCACCCCTGAACTGCTTGCCGCCTATGTGGCCCGCCAGCAGGCGATCAAGACCTTCAGCGCTTTCGATGTCCCGCAGACCGGCTCGGTGACTACCGGCATGCTCTCGGCCTATGTCGACAGCCATGCCAACCCCGCCCTCGCCGCGATCGATACCCTCGAAGGGGCGGCGCCAAAATCCTCGCTGACCGCTGACGTGCTTGCCAATTACGCGACGCGCAGATTCGTGCCCACCATCAAGAAGGTCACGGTCGCCAACCACGAGCGGCTCTGCCTGACCCAGGCGATCTACCACGAGGCGCGCGGTGAATCCGACAACGGCCAGTGGGCGGTTGCCAACATCATCATCAACCGCGCCATGAGCAACCGCTACCCCACTACCATGTGCGGCGTGGTCTACCAGACCACCGGCGGCACCCATTGCCAGTTTTCCTTCGCCTGCGATGGCCGGTCCGACATGGGCACCGAACGCGCGGCATGGAACAAGGCCAACAAGATCGCCGACGCAGCCTTTGGCGAATTCCAGCACGGCCAACGACCGGACGTCCTGCCGAAATCGGCGCTATTCTACCACGCCAAGTCGGTCAACCCCGGCTGGTCGAACACCTTCCGCGAAGTAGCCCAGATCGGTGCACACGTCTTCTACTCGCCGAAACGCGCCGCCGACATCACTCAATAGCTAAACGGGCTGGGCTCGAAACCGTTGCGTTATCGCGACGGTTTTCTTGTGTTTGAAGGCAAGCGTGCGGTTGCCGGCGGCGTCATCGTTTACAGGAACGGGAATGAAGGTATTCAGGCACCGGCATGCAACTCCAAAGACGTCATTCCCGTGAAAACGCGGTCTCTGTTTGAAGCCGAGCAAGCAAACGGAGATGCCCGCGTGAGCGGGAATGACGTGATGGGCGGCCGGTGCCGCTATTCCGCCGCTTGCGCGAGGCTCGGCCCGGCCGACGCGGCAACCCCGCCGCCACTGCCGAACTTGGCAAAGTTGCTGGTAAAGAGGCCCACCAGTTTCTCCGCTTGCCGATCATAGGCCACAGCATCCGCCCAGTTGCGGCGCGGCTCCAGCAGGCGGTCGTCGACGCCTTCGACATGCTCGGGGACAGCGAAGCCGAAGATCGGATCGATGCGCGTTGCAACATTGTCCAGCGCACCCGAAAGTGCGGCATTGAGCAGGCGGC
>JAQGKB010000247.1 GCA_028290345.1 Hyphomicrobiales bacterium
CATTGACCATGTGCTTGAAGCCTCGCAGGTATTTGTTGCGATGGTACGCAATATCGGCGGCAAAGTAGGTGTAGGAGCCGTCCGACTTCACGAGTGGCCGGTCAACATCGTCGCCGAACTTGGTCGCCCGGAACAGCGTCTGCTCGCGATCCTCCCAATCGTCCGGCGTCTTGCCCTTCGGGGGCTCCAGCCGGCCTTCGTAGATCATCCCTTCCTCGCGCAGCCATTCGAGCGTGGTGTCGATATCCCCGCCCTGCCCATGCAGCGTCCGCTCGGAAAAGAAGACGTCGTGGTGGATGTTGAGCTTGGCCAGATCCTCGCGGATCAGGACCATCATCCTGGCCAGCGTCCGCTCCTTGACGATGGGCATCCAGTCGCTCTCGGGCTTATCCAGCAGCGAAACGGCAAACTCTTCCGCCAGCGCCTGCCCTACGGGAACCAGATAGTCGCCCGGATAGAAGCCGCGCGGAATCTCGATCGTCTCGCCCAGCGCCTCGCGATAGCGCAGGAACGCCGAGCGCGCCAGCGTATCGACCTGCGATCCGGCATCGTTGATGTAATATTCGCGGGTAACATCGAATCCCGAAAACTGCATCAGCGAGGCCAGTGCATCGCCGAACACGGCGCCGCGCGTATGGCCCACATGCATCGGGCCCGTTGGGTTGGCCGAGACGAACTCGACATTGACCTTCTCGCCCTTGCCGACATTGGACCGCCCAAAATCGCCGCCCTCAGCCGCGATAGAGCGCAACACGTTGTGCCAGATCGGCGCGTTCAGCCGAAAGTTCAAAAACCCCGGCCCGGCGACTTCAACCAGCGCAACATCGGCATCACTGGCGAATTTTTCGGCCAGCGCCGTCGCGACTTCGCGCGGGCTCTTGCCCAAGGGTTTTGCCACCACCATCGCGGCGTTGGACGACAGATCGCCATGCCCGGTGTCGCGCGGCGGCTCGACCACCAGGCGCGCCAAAATCTCCTCGGGCAGCTCGGGATAGAGCTGCTTCAGGGCATCGGCGACACGGGCGGCAAAGATGGCGAAAACGTCCATGGGATATCCGGAAAATAAAGCTTTGGCCGGGTTAGCGGAATTCTATGCGAGCGTCAAACAGCCGCGCATAGTCGTCAAGCGCATAAGGGTCGGTCATCCCCGCGATAAAATCGCAAACGATGCGGGCCCGCTGCGCATCGCCTGCCGCTGCCCGGGCCGTTTCACCCCAGCGGCCGGGCATGTCGGCGCTCTGCAGATAGTGATCGAACAGCGCCGCTACTACCTTCTGGCTCTCGCGCACCGGCCCCATGACCAATTCGCTGCGGTAGACGCGCTCGAACAGGAAGCGCTTCAACCCCTGCTCCGCTTCCGCCACTTCCGGCGAGAACCGGATCAACGCGCGCCCGGCGTGGCGGATATCGTCGGAACTCTTCGGATCGATCACGGCAATCGCCGCGCCGCTCGCCGCAATGACATCTTCGATGCTTTGCGTGATCAACCGTCTCTGCACCTCGTGCGCCTGCCGCGGCGCCTCGACGGCGGGGAACATCTCCAGCACCTGCCGCACGATCGGCCCTACCAGCGGCACCTCGACGAGATCGTCGAGACTGATCAGCCGAGCCCGCAGCGCGTCATCGATGTCATGCGCGTTATAGGCGATATCGTCGGCAATCGCCGCCGCCTGCGCCTCAAGGCTGGCGTAAGTGTGCAATTGCAGGTCAGCACTCGCTGGAATTTCATCAAG
Source organism: Hyphomicrobiales bacterium (assembly GCA_028290345.1). Lineage (GTDB taxonomy): Bacteria > Pseudomonadota > Alphaproteobacteria > Rhizobiales > Devosiaceae > JAQGKB01. The sequence goes on from JAQGKB010000247.1 coordinate 1,734, forward strand.
TCCGGACGGCAGTCCTTCCTTTTCATAGCGCCCAACCGGAGCGCCCTTATCATCGATAAGCGGCCCGTTGTGCTTCAAAATGCCTTCGAGCGCCTCCCAGGTCAGGTTCAGCCCGTCATGCGCCGCATAGCGGTTTTCCAGCCGGGTCACGACGCGGATGGCCTGCAGATTGTGATCGAACCCACCCCACGCCTGCATCTTTTCATGCAGCACCCGCTCGCCGGCATGCCCAAATGGCGTGTGCCCGAGATCGTGCGCCAGCGCCACTGCCTCGGCCAGATCCTCGTTGAGCGCCAAGGCGCGCGCTAGCGAGCGCGCCATCTGGCTCACCTCCAGCGTATGGGTCAGCCGGGTGCGGAAATGGTGCCCTTCATGGTGCAGAAACACCTGCGTTTTATGCTGCAGCCGTCGGAACGCCGTCGAATGGATGATGCGGTCGCGATCGCGCTGATATTCCGACCGGGTCGGGCTAGAACCGGGATCGTAAACCCGTCCACGGCTCTGCGTCGGATCGGATGCGTATGGCGCAAGCTCGCTCATGATTGAAGAGAATACCCTTTTCAACACGGCTCGGTGTTCTTATGTTACGAAAACCGCTTCGCCTTGAACGATGCTGGTTGGAAGGCCCAAGAATGACCGAACTTGCTCTAGCACCAAACAACATCAGTTTGACAGATCGCGCCGCGCGCCGCGTCGCCCGCATCCTCTCAAAGGAGCCGACAGGCACCGTGCTGCGCATCTCCGTTTCCGGCGGCGGCTGCTCCGGCTTCCAGTACGAGTACAACCTCGTGCAGGAAACCCCGGCCAACGACGATCTTGTGCTGCAGCGCGATAGCGCCGTGGTGTTGATCGATTCCATGAGCCTCGAATTCATGGGCGGCGCCGAGATCGATTTCGTCGACGACCTGATCGGCCAATCCTTCCAGATCAAAAACCCCAACGCGGTCGCCTCCTGCGGCTGTGGCACGAGCTTCGCCGTAGCGTAGAGGCCTGAGCCCGCCACACCCCCACCCTTGATCCCTCCCCACAAGGGGGAGGGAAACGCAACTGCCATGCAATCTGGCGTTCCCTCCCCGGCCTCTCATTCGTCATCCTCGGGCTCGACCCGAGGACCCAATTTTCTTCCGCCCACTCCCGCCCCGTGCAATCTGGCGTTCCCTCCCCCTTGTGGGGGGGGTAGCGGTTCATCCGTGGCGCCCGAAACACCCCGCATTGCAGACCGCCGCTCCAATCCCTAGGATCGCCCTCTGAATCAAATCGGAGCCTGCTGATGCGCATTGCGACCTGGAATATCAACGGCATCAAAGCCCGGCTGCCGATCCTGCTGCAATGGCTGCGCGAGACCAAGCCCGATATCGTCGTCCTGCAGGAAATCAAATCCGTCGACGAGAACTTTCCGCGGCTAGAGATCGAGGACCTCGGCTACAATATCGAGACCCACGGCCAAAAGGGCTGGAACGGCGTGGCGATCCTGTCGCTACACCCGTTCGATGAGGTGCATCGCGGCCTGCCCGGCGACGACAGCGACGAACAATCTCGTCTGATCGAGGGCGTCTTCTCGGTTGAAGGCGGCGCCATCCGCGTCTGCAATATCTACCTGCCGAACGGCAATCCGGTCGACAGCGAGAAATTTCCCTATAAGCTTGGCTGGATGGATCGGCTGACCAGCTTCGTCGAGGGCCGGCTCGCGCTCGAAGAACCGTTCATCCTGCTCGGCGACTTCAACCTGATCCCCGCCCCGATCGATGCCCACAATCCCGAGGCATGGTGGGGCGATGCGCTCTACCGCCCGGAGAGCCTGGCGCGCTTCCGCGCGCTGACCCATCTCGGCCTCACCGACGCGCTCCGCGCCGTCACCGACCAGCCCGCCTATACCTTCTGGGATTTCCAGGCTGGCGCCTGGCGCCGCAACGCCGGCATCCGCATCGATCACCTGCTGCTCTCGCCCCAGGCCGCCGACCGGCTCGACGGCGTCACTATCCACCAGGACGTCCGCGGCTGGGACAAAACCTCCGACCACGTGCCGGTCGAAGGCGATTTCGCGTTTTAGGGATCGTGTGCTGGAAGGAAGCTGGATTGCACGGCCCTCGCATCTCCCTCCCCCTTGCGGGGAGGGGTCAGGGGTGGGGGTATGCGGCTCAAGCTCTGACGAAAGTTGGGTCCTCGGGTCGAGCCCGAGGATGACGAATGTGTGGAGGCCCGCCCCCTACCGCGGCGAAAACCTTGGGCCCAGCTTGTCCGCCATCTTGGTGGCCTGCGCGCGCTCGTCGGCGTTGGCGACCGACATCGCGCGGTTCAGCAGTTCGTTGATCCAGGTTTCGTCGGCGGTGCCCTCGCTGTGATCGTGGGCAATCGTCAGCCACATCAGGCCTTCGACGGGTTGCGCCGCGATCCCGTCGCCGTTGAACAGCAGGTTGCCGAGTTTGGCCTGCGCCGGCGCGTGGCCCTTGTGCGCGGCGAGCGCCAGCCAGCGCGCGCCCTGCAGCGGGTTGGCGTCGGCCTTGTCCGTGAGGTAGATTTCACCCACGCGATACTGCGCATCCGGGTCGCCGAAATAGGTCGCGGCATAAAGCACAAGCTGCTTGGAGCGCTCCTCGTCGACCTGGATTCCAGGACCGGGCAGGCCCTGGTGGTAGTAGTCGCCGATCTTGACGAAGGACTGCGCCACGATATCCGCCTCGAGCGATTTCGGCGCGACGTCAGCATGATCGTTCGCGATCTGCGAGAAATAGCTGAACGCCTTGACCGGGTCCTTGGCCACCCCGTCGCCGTTCTCATACATCGTTCCCAGGCGCCACATGGCCAGCGGCTGCCCGGCCGCCGCGGCATCTTCCAGCGCCGACATCAGGTCGTCGCCGGAAACGCCACCGCCGGCGCCATCCAGTGTGTTGGCCATCGACAACGCCGCATCGGCTGCCGTCACCGCGCTGGCAGTCGCTTCCTTGAGCGGATCGGAATCGCCCACCGGGCCGCCGCCCGCCTCGGCGGAACGGGTGACTTTGCCCGCGTCAGTCGCCTGATCGGAGGTCTCGGTCTCCGCAGGACCAACGGATTCTCGCGACGAGGCTGCCGCGCGCTGGCCACCGCTTTCGCCGTGTTGGCCGCTGTCACCATGTTGACCGGCCGAGGCCGGCGAACTTGCATTAACGATGGCCGCCGCCGCGATAGCGACGGTCTGCGCGTGGGCCGGCAGCCCGGTGCTCATGGCGAGCACCGAGACTACCGAGACGGAAATCAGGGTTTTGACCCTAAATGTCCGCATACTGCTCCTTCTCGCCCTTGGCACCTGGATTGGTCAGCGCGCCGTAGCGCGCAGGACCGACAAGCTGGGCATATTTCCAAATCGCCCCAGAACCGAACTGGGCCTCGCGCGGCGCCCATTGCTTCTTGCGCCGCTCAAACTCTTCATCGCTGACATCAACCGAGATCGTGCCGATATTGGCATCGATGGTGATCATGTCGCCATTTTTCAGCAGGGCTATCGGCCCGCCCACCGCAGCTTCCGGGCCGACGTGGCCGATGCAGAAACCGCGGGTTGCACCCGAAAACCGGCCGTCGGTGATCAGCGCGACCTTGTCGCCCATGCCCTGGCCGTAAAGCGCGGCGGTGGTCGAGAGCATTTCGCGCATGCCGGGGCCACCCTTCGGCCCCTCGTATCGGATGACGAGCACGTCGCCTTCCTTGTAGGTGCGACTGTTGACCGCTTCGAAGCACTCTTCTTCGCTGTCGAAGCAGAGCGCCGGGCCGGAGAACACCACGTTCTTCATGCCCGCAACCTTCACGATCGCCCCGTCCGGAGCGACGTTACCGCGCAGCGTGACGACGCCGCCAGTCGGGCTGATCGCCTTGGCCGTGGTGCGAACCACGTCCTGCTGGTCGTTCCATTTCACCTTTTCGAGGTTCTCGGCGATGGTCTTACCGGTCACCGTCATGCAGTCGCCGTGCAGATATCCGCCGTCGAGCAGCGCCTTCATCAGCAGCGGGATGCCGCCGGCCTCGAACATGTCCTTGGCCACATACTTGCCGCCCGGCTTCAGGTCGGCGATGTATGGGGTCTTCTTGAAGATCTCGCCGACATCGAACAGGTCGAATTCGATGCCCGCTTCGTGCGCCATGGCCGGCAGGTGCAGCGCCGCATTGGTCGAACCGCCGGAAGCGGCCACTACCATCGCGGCATTTTCAAACGCCCTGCGGGTCACGATATCGCGCGGCCGAAGGTTCTGGCGCAACAGTTCCATCACCATCTCGCCGGAGGCGGCGCAGAAGGCGTCGCGGATTTCGTAGGGTGCCGGAGCGCCGCAGGAGTAGGGCAGCGCCAGCCCAATGGCTTCCGCCACCGTCGCCATGGTGTTGGCGGTATATTGTCCGCCGCACGACCCCGCCGACGGGCAGGCCACGCGCTCCAGTTCGTCGAGGGTTTCGTCATCCATCTTGCCCACGGAGTGGAGCCCGACGGCCTCGAACAAATCCTGCACCACCACGTCGCGGCCACGGAAGCGGCCCGGAAGGATGGAGCCGCCATAGATGAAGATCGATGGCACATTGAGCCTGATCATCGCCATCATCATGCCGGGCAGCGACTTGTCGCAGCCGGCCATGGCAACAAGCGCATCATAGGAATGGCCGCGCATGGTGAGTTCCACCGAATCGGCGATCACGTCGCGCGACGCCAGCGACGATTTCATGCCCTGGTGGCCCATGGCCATGCCGTCGGTCACCGTGATGGTGGTGAATTCGCGCGGGGTGCCGCGCGCCGCGGCAACGCCCTTCTTCACCGCCTGCGCCTGCCGCTGCAGCGAAATATTGCAGGGTGCCGCCTCGTTCCAGGCTGTCGCCACGCCCACGAGAGGCTGGTGAATCTGCTCGGTGGTCAGCCCCATCGCATATAGGTACGAGCGGTGTGGGGCGCGCTCCGGTCCTTCGGTCACATGTCGGCTAGGCAGCTTGGATTTATCGACGTAGTTATTATCCATGGTCCTATTTCCCCCTGACTGGGTCGTTCCGCATCGCATTTTGGTTGAATGCTCGAACGCACCAATCCAGGGTCGAAGGGCGAACGTCAACACAGCTTCAGAACACCCGAAGCGTCGCCACTCTCACCCGATGTTTCTATGCCGGTGTATAGTTGGTTTTGTGCCCGGTTTAGGGTGACAATGTGGCGCGAGGTTCAAGCAAATAGTTGAT
>JAQGKB010000326.1 GCA_028290345.1 Hyphomicrobiales bacterium
GTCAACGATACGCTGGGCCACGCCATCGGCGATGCCGTGCTGAAGCAAGTTTCGGCGCGGCTGTGGGGCAAGACGCGGGAGACCGACATCCTGGCTCGCCTCGGAGGCGATGAATTCGCCATGCTGCTGCGCCCCATCGACAGCCCGAATGATGCCGCCGCAATCGCCGAGCGCATCATCAAGGCCATCGCGGTGCCGTTCTCGATCGATGGGCACCAGATCCTGATCGGGGCCAGCATCGGCATTGCGTTCGCGCCCAATGACGGCGCCACCACCGATGCGCTGATGAAAAACGCCGACCTGGCGCTGTACCGGGCCAAGAGCGAAGGCCGCTCGACTTATCACTTCTTCGAATCGGGCATGGATGCGGCGCTGCAGCGGCGCCGGGTGATCGAAACCGGGCTGAAGGTGGCGCTGGCACGCGAAGAACTGCGCGTCGCCTACCAGCCGCTGGTCGGGCTCAAGCAAGGGCGCATCACTTGCTTTGAGGCGCTGCTGCGCTGGACCCATCCCTCCGCCGGGGCGATCTCGCCGGGCGAATTCATCCCGGTGGCCGAGGAAACCGGGCTGATCGTGCCGATCGGCGAGTGGGTGCTGCGCGAAGCCTGCAAGACCGCCGCCACCTGGCCGGGCGAGGTGCACGTGGCGGTGAACCTTTCGTCCATCCAGTTCAAGGACCGCAACCTGCCGGCGATGGTGCGCTCGGCGCTCGCCGATGCCGGACTGTCGGCCACAAGGCTTGAACTCGAAATCACCGAATCGCTGCTGCTCGACGATATCGAGCCGATCCTGAAGACGCTGCACGATCTGCGCGCCATGGGCATCCGCATCTGCATGGACGATTTCGGCACCGGCTACTCGTCGCTGAGCTATCTGCGCTCGTTTCCATTCGACAAGATCAAGATCGATCGCTCGTTCATGGCCGATCTCGGCGACAAGGCCGATAGCCTCGCCATCATCAAGGCGATCATCGGGCTGGGTCATAGCCTCGGGATGACGACTACCGCCGAGGGCATCGAGACGCGGGCGCAATTGCAGGCGGTGCGCGCGCAAGACTGTGACGAGATCCAGGGTTTCCTGCTCAGCCCCCCGGTTCCTGCCGCCGCGGCGCGCTCTCTATTGGACGCAACGATCGCTGACGGGCTGCCGTCGAGTTTTGACGTCAAGCCGGGGGTAAATAGCCGCGCAAAGCCATCACAGCGCCCGGCGCACGCGCGGATCGTGCGGACGCGGTAGGGTTGGGGCGCAGGGCCACGCCCTCCTGGCTCGAGGCCACTTTGCCTCCCATTCGTCACCCTCGGGCTCGACCCGAGGGTCCAACTTGTTTTGTGCGCCGCCGCATACCCCCACCCCTGACCCCTCCCCACAAGGGGGAGGGAACACAAAGGTCCGTGCCAATCTGGCGCCCCTCCCCCTTGCGGGGAGGGAAGGCGGCAGCAAGGGTGGGGGTCGTGCCACTTGCGCAGCTGAGTTGGCATTGAGCGCGGCCCGAGAACGCAAGCTGGTCTGCAGCAGGAGCCGCATACCCCCACCCCTGACCCGACCGGCCCTTCGCAAGCTCAGGGCGTTCGCAGCTTTCGGATGTCCACCGGACATCCTCACCGGCTTCGCCGTCGCTTCTCACCCCCGCAAAAGGGAGGGAGACACGGCGGCCGTGCCTCGGATGAGCACGTGTTGCGGCTCCATCGCACCCTCCCCCTTGCGGGGAGGGAAGGCGGCAGCAAAGGGTGGGGGTTGCAGCCTGCGCGGTCGCGAAGAAGGCCCGGGTTACAGCGGCAAGTCCTGCTTCATGAACTCGGCAAACGCGTCCTTATGCTTCGGGTGCCACCTCGACAGGGCCGGGCGGTTCTTGACGATGTCCAGCGCGTTCCAGAGGATGCGCTTGCGGTCCATTTCGCTGCTGGTTTCGCCGTCGGGGCAGATGATGAAGAATTCGTCGCGGCCCAGCGCCTCGACCATGAAAGCGATCACCTGTTCCGGCATCCACGCGCCCTGCTTGGGTTCGCTGTCGCCGGTGGTGGTCCAGCCGGGCACCAAGAGGTGCGCCGAGACGTTGGCGCCCGGGCGGTTGCGCAGGTCGTGGGCGAGGTTCTGGGTGTAGGCGTTCAGCGCCGCCTTGGTGGTGTTGTAGGCCGGGTTGCCCGGCGGGTTGGTGAGGCCCTGTTTCGAGCCGGTGTTGACGATTTTCGCTGGCGTGCCCGCCTCCAGCATGCCCGGCAGGAAGGCCATGACGCCGTTGATCGGGCCGAAGACGTTGACATCGAACAGCATCTGCCAATTGGTCAGTGGATCGAGGATGCCGCCCTTGCCGCCGCTGACGAAGGCGGCGGCGTTGTTCATCAACAGCGACGGGGAACCCCAGGCGGCCTGCACTTTGGCTGCAAGGCTCGACATGGCCTCGGCGCTGGCCACATCGACGATCTCGGCGCTGACGTTGGCGGCGCCCGCAATGCCGGCGATCTCGTCGCGGGCGGCCAAGAGCTTTTGCTCATTGCTATCGACCATGACGATCTTCATGCCGTCGCGGGCAAAGTTCCGGGCGGCGGCGCGGCCGATGCCGCTGGCGGCGCCGGTGATCACGGCAATCGAGTTTTGCGGGAACAAGCTTGACATGTCGGGTCTCCGTATCCATTTTTGCGGTCCGCACTCATAACCGACAAAGACGGTCTTTGGCTGTCACAAAATGCTGACGAATTGTCGCTATGAGGGTGTTTGGACTACCTGTCGCATAGCCCCCCTGCACGGAATTTCCTTGTAACTGTGGGGTTGCTGGGCTATGGGCAGCGCGCTTCTCCTGAACAAATCGGCCAGATCTTATGACATTGCGCAATATTGCGATCATTGCCCACGTTGACCATGGCAAGACCACGCTCATCGACGTACTGCTCCGCCAATCCGGCTCATTCCGCGATAACCAGCGCGTCGAAGAGCGGGCGATGGACAGCAACGACCTCGAACGCGAGCGTGGCATCACCATCCTTGCCAAGGTGACGTCGCTGGTCTGGAAAGACACTCGCATCAATATCGTCGATACGCCCGGACACGCCGATTTCGGCGGCGAAGTCGAGCGCATCCTCTCCATGGTCGATGGCGTGGTGATCCTGGTCGATGCCGCCGAAGGCCCGATGCCGCAGACCAAATTCGTGCTCGGCAAGGCGCTGTCGCAGGGCCTGCGCCCGATCGTTGCCATCAACAAGATCGACAAGTCCGACGAGCGGCATCTGGAAGTGCTGGAAGAGATTTTCGATCTCTTCATCGCGCTCGATGCGACGCCCGAACAGCTGGATTTCCCGGTGCTTTACGGTTCGGCCAAGCAGGGCTGGATGAGCAACAAGCCGGAAGGCCCGAAGGACGATCTCGGCCCGCTGCTCGACAAGGTCATCGAATATGTCGAGCCGCCCAAGGTCGAAGAAGGCCCGTTCCGCATGCTGGTCACCACCATCGAGCGCAACCCGTTCCTTGGCCGTATCCTCACCGGCCGGATTTTCTCCGGCGCGGTCAAATCGGGCGATGCCATCCATTCGCTCGGCCGTGACGGCAAGGAAGTCGAAAAGGGCCGCGTGTCCAAGGTTTTGGCCTTCCGTGGCCTCGAGCGCACGCCGGTCGACAATGCCGAAGCGGGCGATATCGTCGCCATCGCCGGGCTGGAAACCACGACCGTTGCCGATACGCTGACCATTCCTTCCAACACCGAGCCGCTGCCGTCGCGCCCGATCGATCCGCCGACCCTGTCGGTGACCTTCCGCATCAATGACGGCCCGCTGGCCGGCCGCGAAGGCGACAAGGTGCAGAGCCGCGTTATCCGCGAGCGCCTGCTGCGCGAAGCCGAAGGCAACGTCGCCATCCGGGTGACTGAAGGCGAAGACAACGACAGCTTTGAAGTCGCCGGACGTGGCGAATTGCAGCTGGCGGTGCTGATCGAAAATATGCGCCGCGAAGGGTTTGAACTCACCATCGGCCGCCCGAAGGTGCTGATGAAGGAAGAGAACGGCGTCAAGCTGGAGCCGATCGAGGAAGTCATCATCGACGTCGATGACGAGTTCACCGGTACGGTGGTGCAGAAGCTTACCGAGCGCAAAGGCGACCTGGTCGAGATGCGCGCTTCCGGCATCGGCCGTACGCGCCTGCGCTTCTACGTGCCGACCCGCTCGCTCATCGGCTACCAGCCGGAACTTTTGAGCGACACTCGCGGCACGGCGATCTTCAACCGCCTGTTCCACGAATTCCAGCCGTTCAAGGGCAATCTGCCCGGCCGCCGCACCGGCGTGCTGATCTCCAACGGCACCGGCACTTCGGTGGCGTTCGCGCTGTGGAACCTCGAAGACCGCGGTCCGATCATGATCGATGCCGGCGTCGACATCTATGAAGGCATGATCATCGGCGAGCACACGCGCGACAACGACCTCGAGGTCAATGCGCTGAAGGGCAAGCAGCTGACCAACATTCGCACCACGTCCAAGGACGAAGCGGTGCGGCTGACGACGCCGAAAAAGCTCACCCTCGAGCAGTCGCTCGGCTATATCGCCGACGACGAATATGTCGAGGTGACGCCGAAATCGATCCGGCTGCGCAAGATCTGGCTCGATCCCAACGATCGCAAGCGCGCCACGCGCTCGAAGGCCGCCGGCTAGACCACTTCGCATTTTGCAACGGCGCCTCGCAGTTTGCGAGGCGAATGGCGAGCGGTCGCAGGCGCCCCTCGCAAAAATCCCAGCATTGCCGGGCCGGGGCCAACTGGCACGCTTCCTGCAATGAGTAGCCTGTCCGGATCTTGTACTGCGTACCGGATGTCAGTTTTAAGGCCCGCCCTGCTTGACCTCGGGCGGGCCTTTTTATTTTGCGTGGCTTGCCGGAAGTCTTTGCAGGCCCTAGATAACTTTGTCTGCCGTTCTGGAGAAATCGATGCGCGCGCTTCTAGATGTCATCCTGCTGGTCCTGCAGATGTATTGGTGGGTGGTCATTGCGATGATCATCCTGAGCTGGCTGATCAGCTTCAACATCGTCAATACGCGCAACCAGTTCGTCGACCAGGTCTGGCGCGTGCTCAACGCCCTGACCGCGCCGGTGCTCAACCCCATCCGCCGGGTGATGCCGAACCTGGGCGGGCTCGACCTCTCGCCGATCATCCTGTTCCTGATCATCATTTTCATCCAGCAGGTCATCGCGCACTATATTTATCCGTACGTGTTTTAGGGGCGGCTGGGCCTCCCTGCGCCAATCGCACGCCCCGCCTCTCCACCCCACCGGTCGTCACCCTCGCGCTCGACGCGAGGGCCCAGACTGCTTGCGACGGT
>JAQGKB010000017.1 GCA_028290345.1 Hyphomicrobiales bacterium
ACGCGGGCAAGGTTTCCGATCCGGTGCAGAGCCAGTTCGGCTGGCACATCATCAAGGTGGAGGAAAAGCGCAAGAGCGCACCGCCGACGCTTGAGGCCGCCACGCCGCAGCTTGAGCAGCAGATCCGGCTCAAGACTTTCACCGACGCCATCACCGGCCTGAAGAAGGGCATGGCAATCGATATTCCGGACCCGGCTCTCGCCGCCGCGGTTACCGCCAAGGCCAACGCGCCGGCGAACTGACCGGCCTCCAGGCCAACGCCCCCTCCTGATGCAACGACGGCGGTTCCGATGAATTCGGGGCCGCCGTTGGCTCTTGCGGCGGGCGAATTTGCCTTGCACCTGGCGAGGTGATGGGGCAAACGGGTTCCGTTCTTTCGTGCCCGAGGATACCGCCATGGCCATTCCCGTCTCGCCGCTTGCGCCCAAGACTTACCCGAACTTGCCGCCGGTACCGGGCGTTCGTTTTGCGACGGCCGAGGCCGGCATCAAGTACAAGAACCGCACCGACGTGCTGCTGGCCGCCTTCGATGCGGGGACGGTGGTCGCAGGGGTTCTGACCCGGTCGCTCTGTCCGTCTGCGGCAGTCGATTGGTGCCGCGAGAACCTCGCGGCGGGCCGGGCTGGTGCGCTGCTGGCCAATTCCGGCAATGCCAATGCCTTCACCGGAATGAAGGGAAGGCAGGCGGTGCAGGCCTCGGCGATGTTTGCCGCTGAGGCGATCGGTTGCGCTCCTTCGGAAGTGTTCGTGGCTTCGACCGGCGTTATCGGGGAACCGCTCGATGCATCGAAATTCAGCACCGTGACGACGGAAATGGCCGGCCGGCTGGTTTCCGCGCCCTGGCTCGAAGCGGCCAAGGCGATCATGACTACGGACACCTTTCCCAAGGTCGCGACGGCGACCGTCGATTTCGACGGCGTGCCGGTGGTGATCTCGGGCATAGCCAAGGGATCGGGCATGATTGCGCCGGACATGGCGACGATGCTGTCGTTCATCTTCACCGACGCGCCGATAGCGGCGCCGGTGCTGCAGGCACTGCTCACGCGAAAGATCGCCACGAGCTTCAACGCCATCACCGTCGACAGCGATACGTCCACCTCGGATACGTGCCTGGTCTTTGCCACCGGCCGGGCGGCGGTGGAGCCGATCACCGATGCCAATGATCCGCGCGCCGTGATTTTTGGCGAAGCCCTTGGCGATGTGCTGCACGAATTGGCCCTGCTGGTGGTGCGCGACGGCGAGGGCGCGAGCAAGCTGCTTACGGTCACCGTTGACGGGGCAACGAGCGAGAAGAGTGCCTTTCGCATTGCCCAGTCGATTGCCAATTCGCCGCTGGTGAAGACGGCGATCGCCGGACAGGATGCCAATTGGGGACGGGTCGTGATGGCGGTCGGCAAGGCGGGAGAGCCGGCGGACCGGGACAGGCTGTCGATCGCCTTCGGTGAATTCGTTGTCGCAGAAAACGGCGAGCGCTCGGCGAGCTATGACGAAGCAGCGGTCAGCGCCTACATGAAATCCGACGAACTCGAGATCCATGTCGGTATCGGGCTCGGGACCGGCGCCGCGACGATCTACACCTGCGATCTGACACACGGCTACATTGCCATCAACGGCGACTATCGGAGCTGATGGTGGAGGGGACCAAGCCCATCTTGCTGGTCGTCGCGTGCGCCTTGGTCGATGCCGACCGGCGAGTGCTGATCGCGCAGCGCCCGGAGGGCAAGTCCTTGGCAGGGCTGTGGGAATTCCCAGGCGGCAAGCTGGAGCCGGGTGAAAGTCCAGAGGCCGCACTGATCCGGGAGCTCGAGGAGGAACTGGGTGTCGCAACCCAAACGGCGTGTCTCGCGCCTTTAAGCTTTGTCAGCCATGCTTATGAAAACTTTCATTTGTTGATGCCACTCTACGTGTGCCGGAAATGGCAGGGCCAGCCGCAGGCCAGGGAGCACACGGCGCTCAAATGGGTGCGGCCGCAGGCCCTGCGCGACTACCCGATGCCGCCGGCGGACGAACCGCTGATCGCGCCGCTATGCGATCTCTTGTGAGACCCAGATAGATACGTTTCAGGATATGCTGATGCTCTTGGTTCGGCGGTTCGTGCGCAATGAAGCTGGGGCAACTGCGATCGAGTACGGGCTGATCGCTGCGCTGATCGCGTGTGGCATCATCGTCAGTTTGACGCTGTTTGGCAGCAATCTGCAGTTGCTGTTCGATGGTGTCGCGTCAAAATCTACTGAAGTCTGGGCCAATGCGAACGGTACGCTTTAGGGCTTATTTCTTTCCCAGGACCTTGCTCAGGCTCACTTCGGCGCTGCCCGGTGCAAGGGGCTTCTGCTGGCTCTCGTGTGGTGACCAGCCGCTGAGCCAGATGATTTCCAGCGTAGCGCGAATGCGCCCGTCCGGATCGGTGGCAAGGCCGGCATAGGCCTCTGCGGCTGTCGCCAGCAGGCGGCGCGTCGCCAGACGGTTGGGTCTGTCGGCCAAGGGATTTGAGGCCCCCAGCGCCTTGAGATCGCGCATCAGCGCGAAAGGATCGCCATAGCGCACCGTGTGGGTCTCGACGTCGGTCACCGGCAGGGTGAAGCCGGCGCGCTGCAGCAGGCCGCCGACGTCGCTCAGGGGGATGAAGGGCGCAACCCGGCCGAAAGCGCCGCCGGAGATCTCGGCATCAGCGGCAAGGAAGGCCTGACGCAGTTCGGTCAGCGTAGCGCCACCGATGGCGGCAGCAAGGAACAGCCCGTCGGGCACGAGATGCGCCTTGATGCGCGCCAGAAAGCCGGGCACGTCGTTGATAACCTGCAGATCGAAGATCGAAACAATGAGATCATAGTCCTTACGGGGCAGGGTCAGCGCTTCCGGATCAAGCAGTGTGGCGCCGGCTGAAGGCAGGATGGTGGAGGCGCGCTCGAAGGCAAAGCTGCCGTTCTTGCTGCGCGCCATCAGCGGCAGCGGGGTGGCGTCGGGGGCGATGATCAACGCGCGGGAAAAACTGCGGGTGATTGCGATCAGCCGTTCGGCGAGATCGTCGAGCGCGAGCGCGGTGACGAAATCGGCATGGCTGTGGGGGCGGCGGCCGAGGTGGCCGCTGATGAGCGCGCGATCGAAAACCTTTGGCGGCAACGGCATTCTTGTGATCTCATGCCATAGACGCGGCGGGACAGCACGCGGGTTTGATGGCAGGATGCCGTTATGACCATGGGGGCAGAACTTGTCAAAAGGCCGTCGCGCTGGATGAAGCGCCTCGGCACCATTGTCCTCGATCAGCTCTATCCGCCGCAATGCCTGCGCTGCGATGCTCCGATCAGTGAAGCCGATGCGCTCTGCGCCAGCTGTTTTCGGCTGTTGCGGCCGATTACCGCGCCGCTTTGCGCACGCTTGGGCATACCCTTTGAGGTGTCGCTGGGCCCGGATGCGCTATCGGCAGAAGCGATCGCCGATCCCCCGCCCTTCGAGCGGTCGCGATCGGCCGTGCTCTATAACGAGGTGGCCAGCGGCATCGTCAGCCGGCTCAAATATGGCGACCGGCCGGAACTGGCGCGGTTTTGCGCGCGGCTGATGGCGGGCGCCGGGGCGGAATTCTGGGCGGACAAGCCCGTGCTCGTGCCGGTACCGCTGCATCGCAGCCGGCAGTTCCAGCGGCGCTACAATCAGTCGGCGGAACTGGCACGCGCGCTTGGGGCGATCGTCGGGCTCAAAGTCGATCCGGAGCTTGCCAGCCGGATCAAGCGCACGCGTCAGCAGGTTGGGCTTTCCGCCGATCAGCGGCAACGCAACGTCGCTGGGGCCTTCGCGGCGCATCCCGAAGCGCTCGGCCGGTCGCGGGGCCGGCGCGTGGTAATCGTCGATGACGTGATCACCACCGGTTCGACGATCAGGGCGATGACTCGCGCCATGCACAAAGGTGGAATTGAAAAAATCGATGTGATCAGCTTCGCGCGCGTTGTCATCGGCGCGGACTTACCCATATAGAAAACAAGAGAAAAACCAGCGGATGTCGGAGATCCCATGCCCAAGATCGAAATCTATACTACGCCCAGCTGTCCCTACTGCCATGCGGCCAAGTCGCTGCTGAGCGAAAAAGGGGTAAGCTTTGACGAAATGACCGTCATCGAAGCGGAAAAGCGGGCACTGATGATCGAACGGGCAAATGGGCGGCGCACCGTGCCGCAAATCTTTATCGGCGACACCCATGTCGGCGGCTATGACGATCTGGCGGCTCTCGATCGGGTTGGCAAGCTCGATCCATTGCTGCAGGCCTGAGGCAAGTGGGCGCGCCGATCCGCATCGCTGCCTTGCAGATGCGTTCGGGAACGCAGCCGGAGGCAAATCTTCTGGCACTTGAAAAGCTGGTCGCAGAGGCGGCTCGGCTGGGCGCCGTCTATGTGCTCAGCCCGGAAGTGACGGTTGCCTTCGCCGAAAACAGCGAAGGCTTGGCAAGGGTGGCAGGGCCGTTCGAGAATAATGCCGCAATTGCGCAAGTGTCGCGGATGGCCGGGGACTATCGGGTGAGCCTGCATCTGGGCTCGCTTGCGGTGGCGCTTGAGGATGGCCGCTTTGCCAACCGCAGCGTGCTGTTCGGCCCTGACGGCGCGATTGCCGCCACCTACGACAAGATCCATCTGTTCGATGCGACGCTGGACGGCCTGCGCGACTATCGCGAGAGTGCCACCTATCGCGGCGGCGACACGGCCGTGGTGGTGCCCGTGGCCGGTTTCACGCTCGGGATGAGCATCTGCTACGACGTGCGGTTTCCGGCGCTCTACAACGCGCTGGCCAATGCCGGGGCGCAGGTTCTGGCGGTGCCAGCCGCCTTTACCGTCCCGACGGGGCAGGCGCATTGGGAGACACTGCTGCGCGCCCGAGCGATCGAGACCGGGTCCTACGTCATCGCTGCGGCGCAGGGCGGGATGCATGAGAACGGTCGCGCAACCTATGGGCATTCCATGGTCATCGACCCTTGGGGGGAGATAGTTGCCGAGATTGATGGCGACGAGCCGGGCGTTCTGTTAGCAAGCATCGACTTGGACCGCGTCACCGACGCGCGCCGACGAGTGCCTGCTCTCGACAATGCCAGGCCGTTTTCGCTATCCGTCAAGCAGGAGAGCCCCATTTAGGGCTCGAAGGGACAGACCCGTGATCCAGTATTCCCTTATCTGTGGAAACGACCACAAGTTCGATGCCTGGTTCCGCAATGCGGAAGCCTATGACGAGCAGCAGAAGCGCGGCATCGTGACCTGCCCCGTCTGCACCGCAGGCGACGTCCGCAAGGCCATCATGGCGCCAGCCGTTTCACGCGCCAATTCCGACAAGGTGGCGCTCTCGATCGGCCATCCGGAACATGCGCAGCTGCGTGCGGCGATGAGGGCACTGCGCGAAAAGGTCACGAGCGAAGCCGACTACGTCGGCGACAAATTCGCTGAGGAAGCCCGGAAGATCCACTTCAAGGATGTGGAAGCGCGCGGCATTTATGGCGAAGCGACTCGCGACGAAGTGGCGGGCCTGATCGAAGACGGCGTCGATTTCATGCCGCTGCCCAATCTGCCCGACGAACAGAACTAGCCGTTTTCCATCACGGCCTCACGGGCTCGAAGCCGGACGCACCCCCTCAAGTAATAAAGTTCAACGGGGGTTGAACTTGTACCCCCGTATCGCCAATTTTCGGCGATGCCGTTCCGCGACGGTCCGCCCGTCTTTTCCGGAATCGGCGTTGTTCAATTCTGAGAGCATCAAAATGACTCAAGCTGACGCATCACTCTCCGGCCAATTCGCCATCGGCGGCGATCTTACGGTCAATCGTCTCGGTTTCGGCGCGATGCGCATTACCGGCAAAGGTATCTGGGGCGAACCCGCCGATGCCGAGGAAGCGGTCCGCACGCTGAAGCGCCTGCCCGAACTGGGTGTCGATTTCATCGATACCGCCGACAGCTACGGCCCCGAGGTCAGCGAGCGGCTGATCGGGCAGGTGCTGGCTCCCTATGGCAAGACAGTGTTGGCTACAAAGGCCGGACTGGTACGCACCGGTCCCGACCAGTGGCACCAGGTCGGGCGGCCGGAATACCTGCGCCAGGAAGTGCACATGAGCATGCGCCGGCTCAAGGTCGAGCGGATCGATCTCTGGCAATTGCACCGGATCGATTCGCAGGTCCCCGCCAGCGAGCAGTTCGATGCAATTGCCAGCTTCATCAAGGAAGGGCTGATCCGGCATGCCGGGCTGAGCGAAGTCGGCGTCGACGAGATCAAGGCAGCGCAGAAGTACTTCCCCGTCGCGACGGTGCAGAACCGCTACAACCTCACCAATCGCGCTAGCGAGGCGGTGCTGGATTATTGCGAGGCCAACAGCATCGGATTCATTCCGTGGTCGCCGCTGGCTGCCGGCTCACTGACGCAACCGGGCTCGGCTTTCGATGCGATCGTCAAGAAGTACGAGGCCACGGCCGGACAGATCGCACTGGCCTGGACGCTGAAGCGCAGCAAGGTCATGCTGCCGATCCCGGGTACGGGCAAGGCCGCCCATGCTGAAGAGAATGTGGCCGCCGCAGCGATCAAATTGTCGGACGAGGATTTTGTGACGCTCGACAGACTGGGCCGCGCTGCGGCTTAGGTCGCGTGCAGGTGTTGGACGGCCATGTGCCAAACAAGTGAACCCGTCACTGTGCGGGTAGTCCAGACTTGCTGCCGTAGCCCAGTTCTGCGCCCTGGATTGCCCGGAACCGGGCAATGACGGAGCCGAGCGGTTGGCGGGTAAAGGCCGATTCCTGGGCACCGCGCCAAAGCGAAGGCCGCTTGCCTCAGTTCAACTTCGGCTTTTCCGCCAGCACCATATAATTCACCCCCATGTCCCGCGAGAGTCCCCACGCATCCCGCAACGGGTTGTAGACGACACCGGTCTGGTCGCTGACCCGCAGGCCGTTGCGGTTGAGCAGGGCGCGAATTTCGTCGGGGGTGAGGAATTTCTCGTAGGTGTGGGTGCCGCGCGGCAGCCAGCGCAGCACATATTCGGCGCCGAAGATGGCCAGTGCCAACGCACGGGCGGTGCGGTTGATGGTCGCAACGAACATCAACCCGCCGGGTGCGACAAGATCGGCGCAGCTTTTCATGTAGAGCGGCACGTTATCCACGTGCTCGACCACTTCCATGTTGAGGACGATGTCGAAGCGTTCGCCGGACGCAGCCAGCGCCTCGGCGGTGGCGGCGCGATAGTCGATCTCCAACCCCGACTTTTCGGCATGCAATTTGGCGATCTTGATGTTGCGCTCGGCAGCGTCCGCGCCGACCACAGCCGCGCCCAGCCGGGCCATCGGTTCGGACAACAGCCCGCCGCCACAGCCGATGTCGAGCACCCGCAGGCCGGCCAGCGGCCGCATGGAATTGCCGTCCTTGCCGAAATGGCCCAAGGCTTTTTCGCGGATATAGCCCAAGCGGACCGGATTGAATTTGTGGATAGGCCGGAACTTGCCCTTCGGATCCCACCACTCTTCGGCCAGCGCACCGAATTTTGCGACTTCGTCGTCATTTATGGTGGTCGTCGGCATCGCGCGATCTCCTTTGGTGGCCGAGAGGTGAGCACTTGCGTCGGTCCTGTCAAGCGTGCGTGCAGCACCAGCCATGGCCCTGAAAATCCTTGGCTGTTGATTGATCCGGCCAGTTGTGGCATGTCCGGCGCCAACTCAAAAGCTGACCGTTCCGGCATTTCGGGCGGTTTTCCGGGGAATATCAGTGGCCCGTATCGTGATGAAGTTCGGCGGCACCTCCGTCGCCACAGTGGAGCGCATCCGCCAGGCGGCTCGGCACGTCAAGCGTGAGGTCGACGCCGGCAACCAGGTGACCGTCGTGGTTTCGGCCATGTCGGGCAAGACCAATGAACTGGTGGGCTGGGTCAACGAATCCTCGCTGCTGCACGATGCGCGCGAATATGACGCCGTCGTTGCCTCGGGCGAGCAAGTCACCGCCGGGCTGATGGCGATCGTTCTGTCCGACATGGGCATTTCGTCTCGCTCGTTCGCTGGCTGGCAGGTGCCGATCCTTACCGATGACGCGCATGGGGCGGCGCGGATCACCGACATCCAGGCCGATAGCCTGGTGTCGCGGATGAATGAGGGCGTGGTGCCGGTGGTGACCGGCTTCCAGGGTATCTCCAGCAAGGGCCGGATCACGACCCTGGGGCGCGGCGGCTCGGATACGAGCGCCGTGGCGGTCGCAGCGGCGGTGAAGGCCGATCGCTGCGATATCTATACGGACGTGGACGGTGTCTACACCACCGACCCGCGCATCGTTCCCAAGGCGCGGCGGATGAACAAGATCGCCTTCGAGGAAATGCTCGAAATGGCGTCGCTCGGTGCCAAGGTATTGATGATACGTTCCGTCGAACTTGCCATGGCGCAAAAGGTGCGACTGGTGGTGCGCTCGACGTTCGACGATCCGGATGCGCCCCAGATTGCGCCCGACGGAACCCCCGGAATACCGGGCACGCTTGTATGCGATGAGGAAGAGATCATGGAAAAGCAGATCGTTTCGGGCGTGACGCTCGCCAAGGCGGAAGCCAAGATCACGTTGCGCGACGTCAAGGACAAGCCGGGTGTCGCCGCCGCGATCTTTGGCGCCCTGGCCGATGAATCGATCGTCGTCGACATGATCGTGCAGAACATCTCCGATGACGGCCAGTTCACCGACATCACTTTTACTGTTCCCGACAGTGAATTCGACAAGGCGATCCGCACGCTCAAGGCGGCGGGCGATCGTATCGAATACGCCAAGATTTCCGGCTCCAAGGGTGGCGCAAAAATCTCGGTGGTGGGGGTGGGCATGCGTAGTCATGCAGGTGTTGCATCCTCGATGTTCAAGGCGCTTGCCGACAAGGGCATCAATATCCAGTTGATCACCACATCGGAGATCAAGACTTCGGTGCTGATCGATGATCAATATGCCGAGCTTGCGGTGCGGGCTTTGCATACGTATTACGGACTGGACAAAGAAGACGCCTGAGCGCCGGACGCGAGTCACGGCCTCGGCAAGGGAGGCGGGCAGACCCCGCCACGGAGCATATGGCCACAGCGATCAGCGGTCCGCGCGTCCTCCTGAGGCAATTGCGCGAAGTCATGGCGGAGCCGTTGGGCCCGCAGAGCCGACTGGACAAGATCGTCAACCTGATCGCCGAGAACATGCGGGCCGATGTCTGCTCGTTCTACGTGCTGCGCGACGATAGCGCGCTCGAGCTGTTCGCCACGCATGGGCTCAAGGCCGAGTCGGTGCATATGACGACGCTGCGGCTCGGCGAAGGGCTGGTGGGCCTGATCGCTGCCGAAGCCGAACCGCTCAGCCTTGAGAATGCGCCGGCGCATCCGGCCTTCGCCTATCGTCCGGAAACGGGCGAAGACCCGTTCAAGGCGTTCCTCGGTGTGCCGGTGTTGCGTGCTGGCCAGACCCTCGGGGTGCTGGTGGTCCAGAACCGCGACGCGCGCATTTATGGC
Organism: Hyphomicrobiales bacterium; assembly: GCA_028290345.1. Classification (GTDB taxonomy): domain Bacteria; phylum Pseudomonadota; class Alphaproteobacteria; order Rhizobiales; family Devosiaceae; genus JAQGKB01. The sequence goes on from JAQGKB010000017.1 coordinate 9,465, forward strand.
GAGGACGAAATCGAGGCAATGCTGACCACGGCCACGATATTGGCCGAAATGGTTGCAACATCGGACTTCGATAGCCTCATCAAGCCCGGGTCGGATATCGATTTGCGCCGGCCCCGGACTTTCACAGGAGCAAGTTTTACCGATGGCGTCGCCGTCGGGACGGTGGTGCTGCACGACCCGCGCGTGGTCGTTACCAATTTCATCGCCGACGATACAGACACCGAGACCAAGCGGCTTGAAAAAGCGCTGCGCACGATGCGTGTTTCGATCGACGACATGCTCAATCACGGCGATATGCAGCCGTCCTCGGACCATCGCGATATTCTCGAAACCTACCGGATGTTCGCCAATGATCGCGGTTGGGTCGACCGGCTCAACGAGGCGATCCGCAACGGGCTGACCGCCGAGGCAGCGGTGGAGCGGGTGCAGAACGATACGCGCGCTCGGATGCAGCGCCAGACCGATCCCTATATTCGCGACCGGCTGCACGATCTCGACGATCTGGCCAACCGGCTGCTGCGGGTGCTGACCGGTGACCACCAGGCGTTGCGGCAGAAGGAACTGCCGGAGAACGCGATTCTCGTCGCCCGCAACATGGGACCGGCGGAACTGCTCGAATATGACCGCACGCGCCTGCGCGCCATCGTGCTCGAAGAGGGTGGCTCCACTGCCCATGTCGCGATCATTGCGCGTTCGCTCGGGCTGGTCGCCGTCGGGCAGGCCGACAGCATCGTCTCGATGTCGGAGCCGGGCGACACCATCATTGTCGATGGCGCGGGAGGCACGGTGCATCTGCGGCCGACCCCTGAGGTCGAGCAGACCTACATGGACAAGGTGCGGCTCTCGGCCAAGCGACGGGCGCATTTCGCCGAACTGCGCGACAAGCCATCGGTGACGCGCGACGGCGTGAGCGTGATATTGCTGCACAATTCCGGGCTTGTGGCGGATCTGCACATGCTCGATGAAACCGGCGCCGAAGGCGTCGGCCTGTTCCGCACAGAACTACAATTCATGATTGCCTCGAAACTGCCGCGGCTTTCCGAGCAGGTGGAGCTCTACGCCGAGGCCATGCGGCTCGCGGGCGACCGCCCCATCGTCTTCCGGTTGCTCGATATCGGGGGCGACAAGGTCATTCCCTATATGCGCTCCACGGTCGAGGAAAATCCGGCGATGGGCTGGCGGTCGCTGCGCTTGGCGCTTGATCGTCCCGGCCTGCTGCGGACACAAGTGCGGGCGTTGCTGATAGCGGCGAAAGGCCGGGCGCTGAAGATCCTGGTGCCGATGGTCACCGAGGCCTCTGAATTCCGGCAAACCCGGCTGGTGGTGCGCAAGGAACTCGAACGGCTGGCGCGAGCCGGTGAGCCGGTTCCCGAAAAGCTCGAACTGGGCGCGATGATCGAAGTGCCGTCGCTGCTGTTCGAGCTGGATCACCTGCTGCCGGAGGCGGATTTCGTTTCGATCGGTTCCAACGATCTGGTGCAGTTCCTCACGGCATCGGATCGGGCCAACCCCCGGGTATCGCGCAATTACGATCCGATTGCGCTGCCGCGGCTGCGGGCGTTCCGGCACATCGTCGACGCGGCGCGCCGCTACGGTGTGCCGCTGACCATGTGCGGCGAATTGGCCGGCAAGCCGATCGAGGCGCTGGCGCTGATGTCGATCGGCATGACCCGGCTGTCGATGGGACCGCCCTCGATCGGCCCTATCAAGGAAATGGTGCTGGGCCTGGAGCTCGAACCTATCCGCCGTTCGGTCGCCGCTGCACTCAGCGACGGTTCGGACGGGGTCGGCATTCGCGAACTGCTGCTCGAATGGGCCGCCAGGCAGAACTTGCCGGTTTAGCCGCCTGACGGCTTCGGCGCCCCGAACCCTACCTGAGAGATCCGCCATTCATGGCCACACTGCCGCAAGATAAACTAGAAGGCCTCGAACGCCGCCTCGAGGCGGTGGAAGCCGAGCTTTCGGCTGGTCCGTCGGCGGAGGCCTATGTGAGGCTCTCCAAGGAACATGCCGACCTCTTGCCAGTAGTGGGCCCGATCCAGGCCTATCGCAGGGCGCTGGCCGATTTTGCCTCGGCCGAAGAACTGGCGCGAGGCGGCGATTCCGAAATGCGCGAAATGGCCGAAGT
>JAQGKB010000043.1 GCA_028290345.1 Hyphomicrobiales bacterium
GATATATATCGTATGCGATGTAATTCGCAACGTCCGTGATAATGACTCATTCAGCTGCGCGCTACTGCGGCAACCGGAATCGGTCAGAAGCAAGGGCATGTAGACCAAAGCAGCGCCCATTCGGCAAGCCGGCGGCACTGCGATCAGGGCTCGGAGAAATAGCATGAAGGCTGCGATTCTGGATGCTTTCGGCCAAGGACCGCGATACGGCGAGTTCGAGGAGCCTGTGGCAGGTCGGGACGAGACAATCGTCGAGGTCACTGCGGCGCCGATCAAGCAGTTCGACCGGGCATTGGCAGTCGGCGCGCATTTCGCCAGTCCGAAGTCGCTACCCGTCGTGTGCGGCACCGATGGCGCCGGACGCCTGGCTGATGGCACGCCCGTTTATTTCACGGTCGAGAGGCAGCCGTTCGGCGCAATGGCTGAACGGGCACCTGCCGCCTGGACCGTGCCGTTGCCCGGCGGCCTCGATGACGGGCAGGCGGCGGCGATCGTCAATCCGGCGCTCGCCGCCTGGCTTCCCCTCGTTTGGCGCGCCAAACTACAGCCAGGCGAAGATGTTCTCGTGCTTGGCGCAACCGGCGCTTCGGGACGAATGGCGGTGCGGGTCGCACGGCTGCTCGGCGCCCGGCGCGTGGTAGTGGCAGGGCGGCGCCAGGATGTGCTGAACACACTGGGTGCCGATGCCACGATCGACTTGCGCCTTCCGACGCGGGAGCTTGAGCAAGCCTTCGCCGATCAAGGGGCGCAGGGCCTCGATGTCGTCGTCGACTATCTGTGGGGACCGCCCGCCGAGGCGCTGATTGCCGGGTTGAGCAGGTTCGGCCCCGCGGCCGGCACGGGCAACAAGCGCGAAATGCGTCTGATTTCAGTCGGAGCGATGGCCGGACAAACCATCAACCTCTCGGCCGCGGCCCTTCGCAGTGCGCCGCTCACTATTTTAGGCAGTGGTATCGGCAACGTCCCGCCGCTGCAGCAACTCAAGGAAGTCGTTGCCGACATTCTGGCCCGGGCGGCTGCGGGGCAGATCGCCGTCGATATCGTCCGCCGGCCCCTCGCGCAAGTTGGCGAAATCTGGCAGGCGTCCGCCGAAGCCGACGCTCGCACGGTCCTCACCCCGGCGATGGTGTAGGGCTCGTGTAGGGAGCCGAGGATCGAAAGGCGCGGCGATACTGTTCGAGCGCCTGGCACAGCGATAGCGGAGAGCTAGTCCGCGGCTGGCTTTCCGGCAAACTTGGTTTGATCCAGCAACGACTGAATCGTGCCATCATCGATCAGCGAGCCGACGGCCTGATCAATCTGTGAGCGCAAAAAGCTGTCGCGGCTCGAAAGCAGTGCGGCAACCTGTACGCTCGAAGCCGGCACCGGATCGGTGGGGATGATACGCAACCCGGCAGCTGCCGGGTCGCCATTGGTAATCTTGCTCAGCGAGGGCTGCCACAGGATGATGCCACCGAGGGTGCCGTCCTTGACGCGTTTGAGCATGAGGTTTGGATCGGCATAAGGCAGTCGGCGCCAGCGTTGACCTTCCGGCTGCTGCAGGGAATAGGTGATGAAATTGTACTCGCCGATACTGCCGAGAGCCGTCCCGATACGCTGGGTGCGCGGAATATCCGCGAGGGACTTGTAATTTGGGTTCGTAACGGCGAGCACGAAAGGAATATCGGCGTAGGCGCGCGTCGGAGTGGCCCAGTCCGGGTACGGAAAGTTGGGTTGCAGCGAAATGCCGAGCAGAACGTCACAACTATTGGCCATGACGATCTTGAGTTCGGCCAAATAGCCGCCGGCATCGATCGGAAACCCTGATGGGGCATCCACGAACACTGGTTTGACCAGCAGCGCATCGGCAATAGCCTGACCGACCTTTTGGTCGAAAACAGCGCCGGCGCTCTGGCGATCGAGGCAGAAGGTAATCTGGTCACCCTGCAGCCGCGTCGTCTTGTTCTCCAGGGTGTCCGGCAGTTCCTGTCCGAAAGCGGTAGCTGCCCCCAAAAAGCTCATCAACATCCCCGCAAATGCGCCGCCCAGGCGAGCATTTGCACGCCGTCGGCGCCCTCTGGCCGAGTTCGGGATGGTCGCAATAAGCATCATGTTGCCAACTCGAGTTTGAGGGCTTCGACGGTTTGAAGCGCTCTGAATGGATCAGGGGGCCGAGGCCCCCTGATCGTTCGTTGCTTGCCGCCTTAGTTGCTGGCGGTCTTGCCGGCATGGCGGAGCTTATAGACGAAGATCGAGTTGCCCGAACCGCTCGGCACCGCAATCTCGGGGAATTCGCCGGCGGAGCTGGCGGCCTGTGCACTGAACCCGGTCGGGATCGCAATATATTGCTCGCCATCGATTTCGTAGGTCATCGGATGGCCGCCGATCGGCGCGTTGAGACGCGTCTTCCACAGCACCTTGCCCGACGTCTGATCCAGCGCAAGGAGATAGCGACCGGCGTCGCCGCCGATCACGAGGCCACCACCGGTGGTCAGCAGAGAACTGGTGAACGTCGGGCGCTGGCCATACTTCCAGAGCTGCTTGCCGTCGGTAACGCTGAACGCATCGACCACGCCGGCGTTCTTCACGCCCTCGGGCAGCACGCGCGGACCGAAAGTGGTGGCGCCGACCGCATTGCCCGGCGTGAACTCGGTAACCGTAGGCGTCACGGCGTTGCAGGATTCGGCGACGGGCACGTAGTAGGCATGGGTGAGCGGGCTATAGGCGCCAGCCATCCAGAGCTTGCCACCACTAACGGTGGGGCAGGTAAAGACCTGCTGGCCGACGGCCTTCGGGATCAGGTCGGGGTTGAGGGTCACCTTACCGGTCTTGGGGTCGATGCTCTTGACCACGTTCTGATACACGGTGTCCTTGGACCAGAGATATTTGCCGGTATCGCGATCAAGGCCAAAGGCGATGCCATCCTTGCCGGCAACAGTCACCAGCAGATGCTTGGCGCCGCCGCTCGCGTCGGCATCGACCAACACGCGTTCAAACGGGCTGTCCAAGTCCCAGTTGTCGCCCGGCAGATGGCTGTAGTTCCATTTGCGCTCGCCGGTCGTGGCATTGAGAGCCAGGGTGTTGTTGGTATAGAGCACGTCGCCTTCGCCCGAGCCGCGGATCAGCTGCGAATAGGGGCCGGGCATGCCGATACCCCAGAAAGTGGTGTCGGTCTTGGCATCGTAGGCGCCGGTCGTCCACGGCGTGCCGCCCCAGCGATTTTCCGGCGGCACATCGCCCCAGGAGGCTTCCTGCTGCGGGTTCTTGGGATCGTCGATCGTGTTGAACCGCCACAGTTCCTTGCCGGTGTTCACGTCATGGGCAGTGATGAAGCAGCCGCCGGCGGTCCCGGCGATCGAGCAGCCGGAAATGGCCGAGATGATCTTGCCGTTCACGACCAGGGGACCGACCGTGTAGCTATAACCCTTTGACGAGTCATAGACTTGCGTCTGCCAATCGACCTTGCCGGTCTTGGCGTCGAGGGCCACCAGCTTGGCATCGACCGTCGTCAGGATGACCTTGTCTTCGTAAAGGGCAATGCTTTCCTTCTGCCGGCGGGCCTGGTTCAGCTGATAGCCCCACGAGGCGGGAAGCTGCGGATGGGGATTGCGGTATTCCCAGATCAGGTCGCCGGTCTTGGCATCGAGCGCCTGCACGATGTTGTCGTTGGTCGAGAGGAACATGACGCCGTCATGGACCAGCGGTCCGACTTCCTGTTCGCCGTCGGACGCCATCGGCCAGGCCCAGGCCAGTTCGAGATCGCCGACGTTTTTGGTGTTGATCTGGTCGAGCGGACTGTAACCCTGGTTGTCGAGGGTGCGACGCCACATCAGCCAATCGTTGACCGGAGGTTTGAGGATCATGTCGTTGGTCACGGGCGCGTATTGCCGCGTCTTGGGGGCGGCGGCGTCCTGCGCAATCGCCGGCAGGCTCAAAGCCGTGAGGGCAGTAAATGCCAGCAGGGTTCGAGAGAAAGTCGAAATCATTATTGTCTCCCAATAGGTAATTTTTCTCGGCGGTCCGGATCGATGGCCGTCAATCGGCCCCCTATGCGGGGCGGACGGCCGTCACTTCGCCGGCGCGGTAGTGGCAGGCGCTGCCGTCGGCAATTTCTTGCCTGCGGTAAAGGCCTGCGGCACAGCGGGTTTTGCGGCTGCAGCCGTCGAGTGCGGGGCGATCTCGGCGACGCTACCGTCGGGCTGGACAGTGGGCAGCGGCTTGCCAAAGGTGAAGGCCTGCGGCATGGCACCCTGGCCGGGACCCACGGCCGTCGGAGCCTGAGCGGCCGCTGCGGCTGGGGGTGCGGCCTTGGCGGCGGCAACCAGATTGATTGCGGCACGACCCTTTTCATCCTTGGGAAGTTCGGTGTTGCCCGCCGCGATACCGTTGGCACTCAAAATGTAGGCGAGGATGTCGGTATAGACATCGGCACCAAGCTTGCCAGGCGCGGTCGGCGGCATGGCGACAGAGAAGTACTTGTACATCCCATCCGCAGTGCCCCAGGTTCCGAGGACGTCGGTTCCTTTCAGCGAGGGCGCGACGCCCCCCTCCAACTGCGCGCCGTGGCATTGCGAACAATTCGAATTGAAATCGGCCATTCCGCGTGCGGCCTGGGCAGATGTATAATAACCGTCCGCTCCTGCGGCGAGTGCAATGCCCTGCATGGACACGAAAAGCGCCCCCGTAGCAAAGACAGAGATCCCCCTCCTTGGGAATATCAAGGCAACCTCCTGAGATAAATTATTGAGAGCGGCTCGTTCAGAACCGCCAGCGAGGCGTTGTTATGCCTAAGTACTTTCTGCCCGTGCGCCGTAGTCGGCAACAAGGATTATCCAAAATCGAAGATAGGAAAAACCTATGGGTGGCTCCCGCAACTAGGAGATCAGCACGATCAATTGACCGGCAATGAGCTCGTTCAGCGGACCGAGCAGCATCTGGAAAACGCCGAAAGCCGCGAGCACCAGCAAGGCGACGGCGAAGCCAAGCTGGTAGCGTTCAATAAACGGCTTGAGACCTGGTGCCACGGCCTGCAACAGCAGCGCACCGGTCAGGCCGGGGATAGGCAGCATATTGACCAGTACGTACCACACTGCCTGCCGTTGGATCTCCTGGATGACACCGAGAGCCGTGAGCGAGCCGGTTCCGGTGAGATTACCTGTGACCAGCACGCGCAGCGGGTTGAGCAAAACCACCAACGCCACGAGCACCGCGAGGCTTGCAACGACGAGCACGACCAGCCCGCCCCGCCCCCAGCGCAGCTTTTCATGCACGATCGCGAGCGGCTTCATCCAGCCGATCCGGAACAGCAACGCCGCAACCAGCCCC
>JAQGKB010000051.1 GCA_028290345.1 Hyphomicrobiales bacterium
CGTTTTCTTCAGCTTTTCGCGCGCGGCCTGGGGCAATCTGCTTGGGTCCTCGATCATGGTGTTCCTGCTGTGCTTTGCCCTCGAGGCCAATGCGCGCATGAAGGTGAAGATGTTGATCCTCGCCATGGCCGGCGGTTTCTCGCTAGTCGTCGCGCTCGGCGGAATGTTGAGCGTTCCGGCCGTCGGAGACATGTTTTCGCAGCGCGCCAGCGTCGAGCAGAATTACGACAGCGGCGAAACCGGCCGCTTCGGACGGCAAGGATTTGCGTTCGAACTGGCGCTGAACAATCCGTGGGGCATCGGCCCGGGCGAATTCCGCAACATGCGGGTCACCGAGGAACCGCACGACAGCTACGTCAACGTGCTGCACGTCTATGGCTGGGGCGGCGGCCTTTGCTATTACCTGCTGATCATCGCCACGCTATGGCGAGGGATCGGCATGCTGGCGCAGCGATCGCCCAACCGGTTGCTGCTGATCCCGCTCGTCGCGTGTTACATCTCGCTGGTCGTTGAAGCCGGCATCATCGATGCCGACCACTGGCGGCATTACTACCTCATCGTCGGCTTGATCTGGGGCGTTTCGACCGGCTACAGAAAGATAGGGCCGGGACAGGAGAAGCCGCAGTCGGCGCTGGTCTAGCTCTGCAAATAGTCCGTGGCGAGTTGCGCGGAAACGGCCGCGAACCGTGGAGCATGCTGGAGCGCCAGGTCGGTATCACGATGCGAGCCGATCCAGGCGAGCAGCGCCATGCGGCGCAGCATGACCATGGTGTCGATCGCCGCAAGATCGACATCCGAAAGCGCCCGCAATTGGCCATAACCAGCGACCCAACTGGCTTTCAACGCCGGAATGGCCGGGCTGTCCTCGAAGAACGACACCGCTGCGGCGAAGTCGTACATGAACCAGCAGAAGCCACAGTCATCGAAGTCGATGAGCACGATCCGGTTGCCGTCGATCAGCAGATTGGCGAGGCGCATGTCGGCGTGGATGAGGCCGAAGACGCCAGCGGACTGTCCGTAGGCGGCGAGTTCTGCTCGCAGCCTTGCATCCAGCCGATCCAGGATTGCGCGATTGCTGCCATCGACGCCCGGCGCGGTTCGCCAATCGCCCCACAGACCACCTGGATCGAGGATCGACGCGGCGTTCCAGGTGGGGCGCTCGAACCAGTGCGGCGGCCGCCATTGTTCAACATGGGCGTGGGTTTGGGCGGCGATGCGGCCAAGCGTCTTGAAGTGTGCCCGGAGGTCTTCGTCCGGCTGGGGCTCCCTGCCCGGCTCGAAGGCAAACAGCACTGCACGCTGCGGTGCCCCGTTGAGCCTCACGCTCTGCAGAAGCGCCCCATCCATGCCCGGCAGCGGCCTTGGAACCGGCAGTCCGGTATTGGCGGCGAGTGCCTTGACCCAGGCCAGTTCGCTCTCGATCGCCGCGTCGCTCTGATAGCCGGCGCGATGCACGCGCAGAATGTGCCGACCGCGGTCCGAGCTGTCGATGCGAAACGTCTGGTTTTCCGAGATGTTGATCAGGGCTGCCGCCCCGCCCCGGGTTTCGGCCCAGAGATGCAGCCACCGATCGATCGATTGCGGGCCGTGGTCCGCAGTCGCAGTTTTCGAATGTTCCGGCGTCACGCGATCATCAGTCCCTTGGTCAGTTCCAGCGCCTGGCGCTCGAACAGGCGGCGGTAAATTCCGCCGTTACGGCCGACGAGCATGCCGTGCGTGCCCTCTTCCACGATTCGGCCGTTGTCGAACACCAGCAGCCGATCGAGCGCCCTGACGGTCGACAGGCGGTGGGCGATGACCAGTGTCGTCCGTCCGACCATCAGCCGTTCCATCGCTTCCTGGATCAAGACTTCCGACTCGGAATCAAGGCTCGACGTCGCCTCGTCCATGATCAGGATCGGCGAATTGGAGAGGAACGCCCGGGCGATGGCCACGCGCTGGCGCTCCCCGCCGGAAAGCTTGATGCCGCGCTCGCCGACCAAGGTTTCGTAGCCCTTGGGCAGCTTCATGATGAAATCGTGCGAGCTCGCCTGCCTCGCCGCCTCCTCAATCTCGGCGCGCGTGGCGCCCGGGCGGGCATAGGCGATGTTGTCGGCCAGCGAGCGGTGGAACAGCACCGGCTCCTGCTGCACGATGGCGATCTGCGCACGCAACGATTGCTGGGTCACCGTGGCAATATCCTGTCCGTCGATCAGAATGCGGCCGCCGGTGACGTCGTAGAGCCGTTGGATCAGCTTGACGAACGTCGTCTTGCCCGATCCGGAATGGCCGACCAGCCCGACCTTTTCACCCGGCGCAATCTTCACCGAAAAGTCACGATAGAGCGGCGTGACATGGCTGCCATACTGGAAAGTCACGTTGTCGAAGGCGATGCCGCCCTCGGAGATCGCGATCGGGCAAGCGCCCGGCCGATCCTCGACGCCGAGGGGCTGGCCATGGATATCAACCAGTTCCTCCATATCGTTGACGGCGCGCTGCAGGTTGCGGACATGCAGACCCACGTCGCGGAGATAGCCCTGCAAGACGAAGAACGAGGTCAGTACGAAGGCAATATCGCCGGCGCGCGCCAGCCCCATGCGCCAGAGGGCGAGGCCGGCCCCGACGATTGCGCCGCGCAGCGCCACCAGCATGACGCCCTGCACGCTGCCGTTGAGGGTCCCGCGCTGCCAGGTGCGCCGGGTGCGGCTGCGCCACTTGCCGAGCACGATGGCGAGCCGCGCCTCTTCGCGATCCTCGGCCCCAAAGGCCTTGACCACCGGATTGCAACTGATGGCATCGGCGAGGGCGCCGCCCAACCGCGTATCCCAGGCATTGGCGAGGCTTGCCGCAGGAGCCACGTAGCCGACGGACATGACGACCGTCAGCACGACATAGAGCACAGAACCGATCCCGACGATGGCGCCCATGGCGGGCCAGAACCAGCCCAGCAACACCGTGGTGCCGACCAGCATGACCACGGACGGCAGGAGCGCGATCAGGAGCGTATCGTTGAGCAAATCGAGCGCGAACATGCCGCGGGTGATCTTTCGCACGGTCGAGCCGGCGAAGCTGTTGGCATGCCAATCGGTCGAGAACCGCTGCACATGATGGAAGGCGCCGTTGGCGATCTCGGACATCATTTTCAGCGTCATGGTGATGATATGCATGAAGGCATACTGGCGCAGCAGCACCGCCCCAAGCCCGAGGGCGATCAGCATGACGAAGGCAGTGATGCCGGCGTTCCAGGCGATCTCGTCGGTGGCCGCGCCATTGGACACGGCGTCGACCAGCCGCCCCGAATAGAGCGGGGTCAGCACGTCGGCGAGCGTCGACAGCAGCACCACGCAACAGATCAGCGCGATGCGCACCGGTTGCCGGCGCCAATGCGAGGCCGTGAAGCCGAGGACGCTGCGGAACGCATCGCCGCGAAAGTCGAGCTTGAGTCGAGCCATGATATCGATCCGGTCGCGCGAGAGGTCGCCGGTCCCAAAAACTGAAGAAACAGAAAATCCGTTCGGCAGGAGAACAATACCCGGAGCCAAGAACGGAGGCTGCAGAACGGTGGCGGGTCCCGCTTAACGCGGGAGCGGCAAACCAGACCTAGATTCAGCCGGTCTCGCCGAGGAAGACGATCGGAAATGCTGCCAATGTCGCCTCCTCTGATTGCGGCGGGAGTGCTCTTATAGGCCAGCAGTTTCGGTTCGCCAAGCCATGAAAGTAGGTCGCTTCAGATCGATTTGCAGCGTAGCCACCAGCGGCGCAGCGCCACGAGCGACCAAATGCCCTCGACAAGTCCGAACGGCCATGCACCCTGCACAAAACCATAGATCGAGCCCAGCAGGCACGCAAAGGCAAAGCCCAGCGTCCGCCAATGCGATCGGGAATCAAAGGCATAGCAGATGAGCATCGCTGAGACGGCGAAGAGGCCGAAGGCTGTAAGCGCGTCCATCGATGCAGGCCAAGAACGGGGATTTTGGTCGGAGTGGCCGGATTTGAACCGACGACCCTCTGTCCCCCAGACAGATGCGCTACCAGGCTGCGCTACACCCCGACTGAAGGGAAGCCGTATATTCCGTGGGCATTTGGTGCAAGTGCTAAAATCGATCCGCGTCTCAAGAAAAGGAAAAAAGCCAGCGACTTCGGGCTGATGCGCCGCGAGTGATCAGCGTTCGCTTTCATTGGCGAGTGAGGGTTTTCGCGCCGTAGCTTGCAGCAATGCTGAGCGCAACTCAGCCTCGCCGAAGGGCTTGGCGAGGGTGGGAACGTTGCGGAAACGCGCAGCGATGCCGTCGGGATCGATGCCGGTCGAGAACAACAGGGGAATTGACTGCCCGACCAGGAAATCGGCGAAGAAATAGCTCTCGCCCTCCCTGAGTCTGACATCGAGAATAACGCAATCGACTGGGGTTTCATCCAGGAGCCGGCGCGCGGCGCTCAGGTCGCTGGCCAACCTGACCTGCTGCACGCCCAAGTCGGCCAGCATGTCTTCCAGCATCATGGCGATAAGTGGCTCATCGTCCACCACCAGGACGGTCTTCAAATACAGGGGCGTCGGATTTCCTTCGAACGACATCTTTTCTCCCGGAGAACTCACCACACTGCCCACCGCGCGGGAGTCTTACTCGGCGATTTGGGAACGGATTATGTCCTACGTTAACTTTGAAAGCAGCCGCCGCGGTTAGTTGTGCAAAATTCGCGTTCGCGCAGTTCGATCCGGGTTATCTGCATTTCCGCGATCCGGGCCTGGGCGGAGCAGCGCCGTCGGGCGATCAGCCCGCCGCGGGCTCCCTGGCAGTCGCGGCGGGCGCTTCGTCCAGAGCCATCCCTGCCCCAATGGCTGAAGCGCTCCAAAAAAGGGGGTGCAGGCCAAGACCCAGTCCGAGCCATCAGGCGACCGTCAGCCGGATGCCGAGCCGGTTGCCATGCTCGACTAGCCTTTTCGGCTAGCTGCCCTCGCGGGCGCGCTCCAGAATACGTTTGCAATCCAGGAGTTCGCGCAGCACGGCCCCGAGCTTCTCCCGATCCTCGTCGTCGAGGGCCTGGATCACCGGTTCGCTCGCAAACTGATGCGTTTCGGCCACATCCCTGCCTTCGACATAGGCCTGCGGGCCCTCGTCGAGGTCGGGCTCGCTGTCGGAGGGGAGCGGAACGAGGTTTTCGAGCGGCGTGCCATTGGCGATGGCAACGACATAGCGGCTGCCCTGATCCTTCAGGATCCGCTGCACGCCCTTGATGGTAAATCCCTGATCGTAGAGCAGGTGCCTGATGCCCTTGAGCAGGAGCACGTCTTCGGGCCGGTAGTAGCGCCGGCCGCCGCCGCGTTTCAGCGGCTTGATCGTGGAGAATCGAGTCTCCCAAAACCGCAGCACGTGCTGAGGCAGGTCCAACTCGTCTGCCGCTTCAGATATCGTTCGGAAGGCGTCCGGTGATTTTTCCACCATCAGTCCTTATGGAAGAAAGCTTTTATTTTCCAGCGCGTACCATAGATTTATTGATCTTGGATTTCAACACGTTGCTTGGTTTGAACACCAAAACTTGTCGGGGCAGGATCGGGACTTCCTCGCCCGTCTTCGGATTCCGCCCGATTCGCTCGTTTTTGGAGCGTACCTGAAATGAGCCGAAAGATGATAACTTCACATTTCGCCCATTCACCAGCGCCTCACCGATCATGTCGAGTACCCGCTCGACGAGTTCGGCCGATTCGGTCCGCGACAAACCCACGGATTCATAGACCGCTTCGGCCAGATCGGCTCGAGTGACAGTTTTCTGCGTCATACCTACCCCCGTTTGCGCCAAGCCAAGTTCGCCCTGACCGGCGCCCCCGCCCATGAGTTGATGAAAGACTAACGCCCTGAATCGATTATGGCAATCAATCTAAAGGTTGCAAGTTTACCACCTAACGAGGGTGGCGCCCCAGGTGAAACCCGCTCCCATTGCCTCAAGCAATACGAGGTCGCCGCGCTTGATGCGGCCGTCCTCAACCCCAGTCGCGAGGGCCAATGGCACCGAGGCAGCAGAGGTGTTGGCGTGGCGATCGACGGTGACGATCACCTTTTCGGGAGGGATGCCGAGTTTTGCGCCGGCCCCGTCGATAATGCGCCGGTTGGCCTGGTGCGGCACGAACCAGTCGAGATCGGCGACGGTGTATCCGGTCTTGGCGAGCACCGTTTCGACCACGTCGGTGATCTTGCCCACGGCGTGCTTGAAGACCTCCTTGCCCTCCATGCGCACGTGCCCGACCGTTTGGCTGGAGGACGGGCCGCCGTCGACGTAAAGCTTGTCCCAGTGCTGCCCATCGGCCCGCAGGCTCGAGGCGAGAATGCCGCGTTCGGCTTCGCCGCGCTCGAGGGTCACCAATTCGAGCACCGCGGCGCCGGCGCCGTCGCCAAAGAGCACGCAGGTGGAGCGATCGGTCCAATCGAGGATGCGGGAATTGGTTTCGGCGCCGATCACCAGGGCGCGGCGGGCGAGGCCGTTCTTGAGCATGCTATCGGCGGTCGCCGTGGCGTAGACGAACCCCGAGCACACCGCCTGCAAGTCGAACGCCGCGCCATGGCGCATGCCAAGCTTGTTCTGCACGAAGGCGGCGGTCGCGGGATAGGTCTTGTCGGGCGTGGTGGTGGCCACCACGATCAGGTCGATGTCGTCGATGGTGAGCCCGGCATTGGCGAGGGCACGGCGCGCGGCGGCGGTCGCCAGGTCCGAGGTCACCTCGCCTTCGGCGGCGATGTGACGCTGCCGGATGCCGACGCGCTGCACGATCCATTCGTCCGACGTATCGAGGGACTTCGACAATTCGTCATTGGTGACGATGCGCGCGGGAAGATATCCGCCCACACCGCGAAAGATCGATCGCGTCTCGCTCACGCTGGTTTTGCCTCTGGTTCGGGTGTTGTCGCAGCAGCCAATGACGCCACGGGAAAGCGCCGAAGCCCGTCGTTGATCTTGTCGATCAGGCGATTGCGCGACATTTCGTAGGCCAGGCCCAACGCGCTCTTGACGCCGATCTCGTCGGTGCCGCCGTGGCTCTTGATTACCACGCCATTGAGCCCCAGGAACACAGCGCCGTTGACGGTGCGCGGATCGAGCTTGCGGCGCAGCGCGTTGAGCGCCTGCGTGGCGAACAACGCCCCGATCTTCGATAGAAGGTTGGCGTTCAGCGCGTTGCGCACATAGGTTCCGACCTGCCGGGCGGTGCCCTCGGCAGTCTTCAGCGCGATATTGCCGGTAAAGCCCTCGGTGACCACGACATCGACCGTGCCCTTGCCGATGTCATCGCCTTCGACGAACCCGTGATAGAACAGTCCTGCCCTGCCGCTGGCATCGCCGAGAATGCGGGCCGCCTCCTTGATGGTATCGAGGCCTTTCACTTCCTCGGTGCCTACGTTGAGCAGGCCGACCGTCGGCTCTTCCTGATCGAACAATGCCCGCGCCAGCGCGGCGCCGAGAATGGAAAAATCGACGAGCTGGCGGGCGTCGCCGCCGACTGTCGCGCCCACGTCGAGGACGATGATGTCGGCCCGCAGCGTCGGCCAGATGGCGGCGAGCGCCGGCCTGGAGACACCCTCCAGCGGCCGCAGGCAAAACGTGGCCATGGCCATCAGCGCGCCGGTATTGCCGCCGGAGATGGCGACATCGGCTTCACCATCCTTGACCGACTGCAGTGCCGCCCACATCGATGAATTGCCCCTGCCCTTGCGCAGCGCGTTCGACGGCTTGTCTTCCATAGCGATGACGACATCGCAATGGCGGACGGTCGACACGGGCTTCAGGTCAGAAAACTCATCGAGCAGCGGCTCGAGTTCTTCCTTGCGGCCGTGAAAGATAAAGCGAATGTTCTTGCGCTCTTTCAGCGCCAGTTGCGCGCCGTGGACCACAACGCGAGGGCCCTTATCGCCGCCCATCGCGTCCACAGAGATTCTGATCGTTTCGGACATTTCGGCCTATTGTCTGGGCCCGACGCGAGAGCTTGGTGCCAACATACTCAAACAAGGTGTCGGCGCAAGCCCTGCTGCAACCGCCGGGGATTAATGCTTGTCGCCGCTGTCTTTCAGCGCTTTGAGGCTTGAGAAAGGCGATTCGATCTCGTCGTCCTTGTCCATCTGCGGCGCATCGACACTGGCGCCCGGCGCGCGCGGATAGGGATCGATCGCCAGGGCCAGGGTTTCGATGATCAGGTCGGAAAGATCCGCTTCCGGACCGCTGAAGTGATCCGGCGGGTCGTCTGCGTCTAGGTCGACGAATATCTCGGCGCTGGCGGCCGCGGGACGCGACGCATCAGCCTCGGGGAGGAAGACGCGGTCGACCGCTTCGTCGATCTCCTGGCGGACCGGCACCAGCGTTACCACACACGGCTGCTCGATCACTGCCCGCAGCCGGCCGAGGACGCGGATGCCGCCGCGGAAGGTCGTTGCGTTGAGCGTCACGTCCAGCCGTTCGATCGCGCTGATTTCCAGCAATTCGGCCAGCGCCTGGCGCTGTGTCGCATCGGCCGCAAGCTTCAGCTCGCGGCCGGCGGGCGGGAGATTGTCGATGCGGATGGTGGCATCGAAGATGGGTGCATTCGTTGAATCGTGGCTCAAGCCGCAACTCCCAGATCAAGTTTCCCGGAAACGATGGTCGCAACCGGCTGGCCGGCCAGCACTTGCGCCTCGGCCATCAGGTATCGCGCCAGCGGCTTTGCTCCCGCTATTGCCTCCCCGTCAAGAACATTACGCAGCAGCACCGCTTCCACCCTGTCGAGATCGTTACTATCGAGCGCTTCGGCAAGGCTGGCCAGCAGCCCGAAGAACAGATTGCCCATCTTCTTGATCTTTTTCGGCACCGCGAGGTCCCCTGCTCCCATCTCGCGCAGCGACCGGTCCATATCCTTGAAGAACAGGTCGAACACGGCCTGGCTGAAGTCCCGTACCGGCTTCGGTTCGGTGCGCAAACGGCGGAACAGCAGCGCCATATGCAGGCTGATCATGTCGAATCGTCCGGTCACTGTGTCCGGCACGCCCCATTCGGCGTAGAACCGTGGCTGCCGGGATTGCGCCACAATGGCGTTGTAGACGGCGAATACCGCCTCGGTGGCAACCTTTTTTCGGAACAAATTCAATATCATGGTTGCGCTCGAGGGTTGATCAATCTAGTGGGGATGAGCAGCGCGGAGGCACCGAAGCCAGCTTGCCATACCAGGCATTTCACGGCTACACATTCCGGCGGCCAAATCTCGGGGCCGCACATTTTTGGTCGAAGTGCCGCTCTGTTGCGTGCCTATAGTCGAGAGCCATCGGGAAAGTCAAATTCATGCCTTTGAGTGCTGTTTCCAGACGTGTTGCGCCTGCAGTGATCGTGATCGCCCTTGGATTGGGGCTTGCAGGGTGCTCGAGCTTCACGACCTTGAAGACGCAGGGTTATGATCTTTCCCAGGATGCGCTGGCGCAGATCAAGCCGGGACAGAGCCAGCAATTGGTGATCACCGTGCTCGGTACGCCGCAGACCACCAACGATCTCGGCCAGGAAACCGCATACTACTACGTCGAGAGCAAGGTCGAGCAGACCGCTTTCGGGATGACCAATGTCAAGGAACGCACCGTTCTCGCGATCTATTTCGACAAGAACAAGCGCGTGAAGGACAAAGCGGTCTACGGGCTCAAGGACGGCAGGCCCGTCACCATCGAAACCCGTCGCACGCCTTCGTATGGCGAAGACCGGACCTTTATCGAATCGATCATGAAGTCGTTCTAGGGACGCAACGTTTGGCCGTCATTTCGCGCAGGTGGAATGACGCGGCCTCGTGACTGCTACGTTCCGCCTTCGTCGCCGCCAGCGCGCACTGCCCCTCGCCCAGTCATTGCCCGGTTTATCCGGGCAATCCCGGAGCACGGCGTTGAGTGCAACAAGGCTGGATCACCCGGATGAACCGGGTGATGACGGTTTCAATTGATAGGCGCAGCCGGGATTGACGATCGGCGCAGGGCACAATGATCGCCAGAGGCCTACCCTCAGGCGTTCGGATGCTTCACGTTCCGCACGATGGCGTCGAGGACGCCGTTGACGAGGCCGGGGGCGTCGTCAGAGTAGAACGCCTTGGCAATGTCCACATACTCCGTGATCACCACGCGCGCCGGAATGTCCTGGCGCTTCAGCAGCTCGAACGCGCCGGCGCGCAAGATGGCGCGGAGGGTCGCATCGATCCGGCCGACCGGCCACCCCTCGGTCAGGGCGTTGTCGACCGTCGGATCGATATCGAGCTGGGCGCGGATGACGCCACGTACGATCTGCTGGAAAAAATCCGCGTCGCCGGGCAAATACTCGTCGCCCTCGATCTCGCGGCCGAGGTGCAGCGCGCTGAACTGGGCGAGCGTATCCTCGAGCGTCTGCCGCCCGACATCCAGCTGGTAGAGTGCCTGCACCGCGGCGCGACGCGCCGCACCACG
>JAQGKB010000052.1 GCA_028290345.1 Hyphomicrobiales bacterium
CTGCAGGCGGCCCGCCTCATAGGCATCGGGGATGCGGCTGACATCGTCGGGTGTATCGATGACCATCGAGGGGAAATCGAAGCCGCGCAGGATCTCGCCCATGCGCCGCCCCTGCACCTCTTGATAGACGCGGTGATCGTCAATCGAGCCGCGCTGGCTGGCAATGATGAAGACCGGGATCTGGTGCCGGAGATTGAGCGTGGCCAATTCCCCGAGGCAGGTGAGCAGCCCGGTGGCGCCCATGATGGCAACAGAGCGAGTGCCGGCGAAAAAGGCCCCGCTGCAAACGGCAATAGCTTCGGACTCGCGCCCGACCGGCACATGCCGGATTCCCGGGTCCGCGTCCACGGCGGCGATCAGCGGCCCCACCCAATCATCGGGCAAGGTAGATGCGAGGCTGATTTTGCAGGTCTGCAACTGTTGAAGAAGGTTGGAAGTAATGTCCACTGTGGGCTCGCTATAGGAAAAGGGCGGCAGGCACCAGGCGCGCGGCAGTTGCCCGCCGCGCGCCTGAATGGCTATTTGAAGAGCGCGTTGCTGAAATACTTGTCGAGCGGAAGCACCTTGGAAATCTGCTTGGTGTCAGCCAGGATACTCAGCATGTCGGTCCAGTTCCTGTCGGCCTGCCAACCTATCGTCTTGCCGTCGGTGACGTTGGTAGCCTGCATGGTGGCCTTGACCTGTTGTAGCAACACGTCGGGGTCCTGACCCTGGGGCAGGTATTTCATCATGATATCGGTCGCCTGTTGCGGGTTGGCGATGGCATCCTGATAGCCGTGCGCGATCGCGGCGAGGACATGGCTGACCGTATCCGGATGTGCGGCGATGAACGCATCGCTGGTGAACAATGACGATCCCAGGATCGGCAGGCCGAAATCGGAAATTGGCATCTTGACCAAGGTGACGCCGGCCACCTTCTCCATCAACGGTACCTCGTTGTTGGTGAAAGCCGAGGTTACGTCGACCTTGTGGCTGAGGAACTGGGTGTCGCCGACGCTGGCATCCATCATCGCCAGTTGGACCTTGGAAATGTCGAGATTGTTGGCTTTGACAAATACCGACAACAGTCGCGCAAACGAGCCGCTCTGGGCCGTCGCGACGCTCTTGCCTTCGAGGTCGCTGGGCTTGTTCACCGGCTTGTCGGGAAATGATACCAGCACGCTCGGGGACTTGGTCTGGTAGACGGCGATCACCTTGAGTGGCAGGTCCTTGTCGACTGCCGCGGCCACGGCATCGGCAGCCCCATAGCCCATGGCTTCCTTGCCGGTAGCGACGACACTGAGCACGGATTGGGTGCTGGACCCTTCGGCGAGGGTCACCTTGAGACCTGCCGTGGAGAAATAACCCTTGTCCAGCGCCACGAAGAGCGGCGCGTATTCACCCTTATACTTCCAGGTGAAGCGGATGGTGAGGTCTTGCAAATCCTGCGCGAAGGATCCGGTTGTGGCCGCCACGACGAATAAGGCAGCGGCGCCCAAGGCGGGCAGTCTACGAAGCATGATTTTGATCTCCAATGGTGTCGCGCCTTGCAGAGGCATCGCGATTTCGAGCTTGCAACCGGGTTACACTGCCCACATAGCTGCGAGCGTGAATAGCGCCGAATTTTGCTCGCTGCGCTGCCTTAAAGGCATCGGAGGTTTCCGGCCTGGTCTCTCCAATGAGGAACATGAATGCTCCACTCCCGAATGTTGCGCTATCTGGACGAAGTCGCCCGATACGGCTCCATTCGCAAGGCCGCCGACCACCTCAACGTCGCCGCATCGGCGATCAACCGGCAGATCCTGGCGTTGGAAGAGGAGATCGGCGAGCCGATCTTTGAGCGCATGCCCAGGCGCTTGCGGCTGACGGCGACGGGTGAGATCCTGATCGAGCATGTGCGGCAGACGCTCAAGGATTATGCGCGCGTCGGTGGGCGGCTCACCGCGCTCAAGGGCGTGGAGCAGGGGCGTGTGAAGATCTCCACGACCTTGGGCCTGGCCGCCGGACCGTTCGCCAATATCGTTGCCGATTTCGTCGATCGTCATCCACGCGTTCAGGTCAATGTTCGTGCCCTGTTTGCCGAGGCCATTCCGAATTCAGTGATCAGCGGCGATATCGACCTGGGGCTCGGTTTCAACTTTCAACCTGACCGTGCCCTGCGGACGCTGATGACTTTTGATGTGCCATTGGGAGCAGTCGTCGCGCCCGGCCACGAACTCGCGGGCGAGAAGAACGTCAAGCTGGTCGACGTGATCCAATACCCGCTGGTCACTGCAGAGCTTGGAATGAGCCTGCGCTCGATTGTCGATCAGGCCATGAATCGCGTCTCTTTGTTGGCCCGCCCGACGATCGAAACCAACTCGGTGGAGTTGATGAAGAAGTTCGTCAGGCAGCGGCCAAGGGCAGTGACGTTCCTCAATCCGCTCGATGTCGCCGAAGAATGCGCCAGCGGCAGCCTGGTCTTCGTGAGCCTGGCCGAAACATCGATGCGGGCACAGCCGCTGCGTCTGGTGGCTCGGGCCAAGGGCATGCTTGATCCGGTGACGAGCCGCTTTGCCGAGGAACTGCGTTCCGCGCTCAACGCCTTGACGGAGGCGCGTCCTTAGCCAGGCGGCGGAACGGCACCGATGCCTCCACGGCAGCACACCGCTCGCAACTCGATGCTTTTCGGGCATCCGCAAAACCTGCATGCTCAGATGACGCTGCCTAGGGATAAATCGAATTGTTCTATTGGAATGAGCTGACGACAAACGACTTCGCGCGGCTCGACCCCGAAAAGGTCATTGCGATTCTGCCGATTGCGGCAACCGAACAGCATGGGCCGCATCTGCCGGTCGCCACCGACAGCGCGATCGCGGCCGGCATGCTCGGCGTGCTTCGCCAAAACCTGCCATCGGAACTTTCGATCCTGGTGCTGCCGACGCAGGAAATCGGCAAGTCGAGCGAGCATCTAGCCGCGCGAGGAACCTTGACCCAGCCTCCGGACCGGTTGATCGCCGACTGGTGCGAGATCGGTGCGGGTGTTGCGCGGTCAGGCCTGCGCAAGCTGGTGATCGTCAATTCGCACGGCGGCAATGTGCCGGTCATGGATATCGTGGCGCGTGAACTGCGCGTCAGGCACAAAATGCTGGTCGTCACCACGCAATGGAACCGGTTCGGCGTGCCGGATCGGGTTTTCGATGAAGCGGAGACGCGCTACGGCGTGCATGCGGGTGCCGTCGAGACTTCCCTGATGCTACATTTTCGGCCCGAACTGGTGCGTATGCAACATGCGCGGAATTTTGTGTCCTCGGCGCTGGAGATGGAGGCAAATTTCACCCATCTCCGCCCCATCGGCGCGCACGGCATGGGATGGATCATTAGCGATATCAACCAGGGCGGCGCTGTGGGCGACGCCAGCAAGGGCGATGCCAGCAAAGGTGCCCGTATCGCATCTCATCAGGTGGATGGTTTCATCGCGCTGTTGCGGGATGTGACGCGCTTCGATCTGGGCCGGTTGGACAAACCCTTGCAGACCGAAGAAATTGAGGCTGCGCCCGCTCCCGTCGCGCTGCGGGGCTGAGTTTTGGCGCGTCGGAACCAGAGTTGAGAATGCAAATGGCTATGCCTGATCCACACCAGGACGTCCGGTCGTCCTCCGGCGTAACCATTTCGGTCCGGGGCGTGAGCAAGGACTATGCGACGGCGAATGGCGAGACCGTCCACGCTCTCGATGCCGTTGACCTCGATATCGCCGCGGGTGAGTTCGTCTCGGTGGTTGGCCCCAGTGGTTGCGGCAAGAGCACGCTGCTGATGCTGATCGCCAATCTGGTTCCAGCCAGCAACGGCACAATCCTGGTTGATGGCAAGGCATCCAAACAGGCGCTTGACCGCGCCGCCATCGTCTTCCAGCGGGACGTGCTGCTCGAATGGCGCTCGGTGCTGGACAACGTACTGCTGCCCATCGAGATCAAGCATCTCGACCGTGCCGTCTACCGCCAGAAAGCTCTTGAACTGCTCGATCTGGTTGGCCTGAAGGCGTTTGCTGACCGCTTTCCGCGCGAGTTGTCGGGTGGGATGCGGCAGCGTGCCTCCATCTGCCGGGCCCTGGTACAAGCGCCCGGCCTGCTGCTCATGGACGAACCGTTCGGCGCGCTCGACGCGCTGACCCGCGAGCAGATGAACTTTGACCTGCAGCGGATGTGGATGCGCGACCAGAACACGGTGCTGTTCATTACCCACAGCATCGAAGAAGCGGTGCTTCTCTCCGACCGCGTGATCGTGATGTCCGACCGCCCTGGCCGGATCGCCGAGATCTACGACATCGGGCTGGCGCGACCGCGCGGTGCCCAAAGCCGCAGTGATCCCCGGTTTCTCCAAGCCGTCGAGGGCATCAGGCGGAATTTCATGGCGCTTGGCATTTTGTCGGAGGTTTGAGCGGATGCAAGCAATTGACGTGCAAGCGCCAGCGCCGGGGCTTGAGGCCCTGCGGGCTCAACTCGGAGGCATGGCTGTCATCTCCGACCCGATGGGATTGCGGCGCAAGAGCCGGGATTTCTTCTGGTTCTCGCCCGTCCTGAAGACCGAGCTCGAAGGCAGGCATGCAGACCTAGTCGTCCTTCCGAAAACGCGCGAAGAACTCGTGCGCATAGCCTCGCTTTGCGCCATTCATCGCGTGCCTCTGACGGTGCGCGGCGGGGGAACGGGCAATTATGGGCAGGCGGTGCCGCTTCATGGCGGGGTCGTCGTCGACATGACGGGTCTTGCCGGTACCGTCTGGATCAAGCCGGGGGCAGGGCGCTTCGAAGCAGGCGCAAAGCTCATCGATATCGACCGGACGCTACGACCGGAAGGATGGGAAATGCGGCTGCATCCTTCCACCAGGGCTCAGGCTACCCTTGGCGGGTTCATGGCCGGCGGCGCGGGCGGCATTGGTTCATGTACGTGGGGACAGCTGGCCGATCCGGGCGCGGTCATCGCCGCCCAGGTGCTCACTGTCGAGGAAGAGCCGCGCTTCATTGAATTGCGCGATCGCGAGGCGCTAAAGGTGCTGCACGCCTACGGCGTCAACGGCATCATCACCGAGATCGAGATGCCGTTGGCTGCATGGCAACCATGGGCGGAGCGCATCTTTGCCTTCCCGACGCTCGCTGCGGCCGCCCGCTACGGACAGGTGCTGACGGCAGCCGAAGGCATCGCCAAGAAACTGGTCTCGGTCCATGACGGGCGCATCCCGCCGATGATCCGACGGCTCAAACCCATCGTGCCCGCCGGGCAGGCCATGGTGATCGTTATGGTCAGCCAGCCGCAGGCCACGGCTGCCGAGGACCTCGCCGCCGATTTGGGCGGAACCGTCGTGTTTTCCCGATCGAACCCCGACGCAGAGGCGGCCGCCTTCGAGGGGACCGGCGAACTCTCGCCGCTTTACGAGTATACTTGGAATCACACCACGCTCTACGCTATCAAGGCGCTGCCCGAGACGACCTATTTGCAGGTGCGTTTCCCAGCCGGGCGCGAGCTTGAAGTGCTGGATACGCTCGCGGCAGCATTTGGCGACGAGGTGATTTTCCACCTCGAATTCCAACGGCGGTTCGGCCGAATCTTCGTATCGAGCCTGCCGCTCGTGCGGTTCACGACGTTAGAGCGACTGAACGAGATCATCGCTATTGTCGAGGCGGCGGGCGCGGCGCTGGCGGATCCGCATACCTACCGGCTCGACGGGGCTGGCTGGAAGCAGGTCGACGCCCCCCAAAGCGAGTTCCGGCGCTTCGCGGATCCTTATGGGCTGATGAATCCGGGAAAATTGAGCTGAGCCTGGTCGTCGCTTTCGCCGGGAGCTGTCCGCAACATCGCCGTAGCCGTTCGCCTCAACGAACACGGCGACCATATGCGGCGCTCGGCCGGCAGACGGATACAGCGCGTTCGACGTACTTCCAGCAGGGGCCGTCGGTCAAAAAAGTATCACTCGGACCGCCGCCTTGTGGTGGCGTCTGCATCTCACTCCTTCTAAGCTCTACCCTGATGCAGAGAACCGGACAAATCGGCCTGCGAGGGAGCGGCGCGACCACGATTGTGGCGCGCATGGTGGGAGGAAGCCATGGAGCCCGATCTCGAAGTCGTCCAGATACGACGTGGCGAGTCCTTTAAGGCTTGGTCGCACGGCTATCCATTCCATACCGTCCGCTGGCATTTTCATCCCGAGTATGAACTGCATCACGTGGTGGCCACACGCGGCCGCTATTTCGTCGGTGACTTCATCGGCGAGTTCGAGCCGGGCAATCTGGTCCTCACCGGACCAAACTTGCCGCACAACTGGGTGAGCGAACTGCCCGTGGGCACGACTGTGCCGCTGCGCTGCCGCATCGTGCAATTCTCTGAGGACTTCATCGGCAATGCGATCAAGGTCCTGCCCGAGCTCGGCTCGCTGGATCGCGTGCTGGAACAGAGCCGGCACGGTGTGCTGTTCGCCCCCAATACCGCTTCCGACATCGCGTCCGTGCTGGAAGAGCTGATCGAGGCGCAGGGCGTACGCCGCATTGAGTTGTTCATGAGCATCCTGGGGGCGCTGAGCCGCGCCGGCGACGTGCGCACCCTGGCAAGTTCGCGCTATCTCCCCGACCCATCCGGCTATATGTCGGCCGGCATCAACAAGGCCCTGGCCCATATCGGTGGACACCTTACCGAGCCATTCAACGAAAGCGATCTGGCCGCCATTGCCGGGCAAAGTCCGAGCGCCTTTTCGCGCAGCTTCCGCCGCCATACTGGGATGGCGCTGGTGCAATATGTGAACCGACTACGCATTAACCTCGCTTGCCAGTTGCTGATGGGCGACGACGCCATGCCGATCACGGAAATTTGCTACGCAGTCGGCTTCAACAACCTGTCCAATTTCAATCGCCGGTTCCTCACGCAGAAAGGCATGTCGCCCTCGCGGTTCCGGATACTGATGGTCGAAAACACAAGAGCGGCCGAAGCCGCCTGAACCAGAAGGAGTAAGGAGGAGACCAGACATTTGTCGGAAAAGCGATCGAAGGCGATGAGGTGGCCCGAGATCAAGAAAGCGCATCAAAAATGCCGTCTTTTGGGAGGATGTCGGATGAAAGACTTGGCCACCAAGGCCATGCGTGCCGCGGCGTGGCAACGCCGGTGTTCCGTCGCCTCCAGCACTGCCGTAACGCAGCCAAATGCTGCAATTCACATTCAAAGGGAGAAGAATCAATGACAAATTTCGCATGGAAACGGGCGGGTGCAGCAGCGCTCGGGCTCGTTCTACTCAGCGGCACCGCAGCCTTCGCACAGGCGGACATTGCCAATTCCACCGTCGCCTTCCTGATGCCCGATCAGGGATCGACCCGCTACGAAGAGCATGACCATCCCGGTTTCGTCGCCGAGATGAAAAAGCTCTGTGCGAGCTGCAAGGTCATCTACCAGAACGCTGACGCGGACGCGACCAAGCAGCAGCAGCAGTTCAATTCGGTGATTACTCAAGGTGCCAAGGTCATCGTGCTTGACCCTGTTGACTCCGCGGCGGCGGCGTCGCTGGTGCAGTTGGCCAAGGGCCAGGGCGTCAAGATCATCGCCTATGACCGACCAATCCCTGATGCCAAGGCCGATTTCTACGTCTCATTCAACAACGAGGGCATTGGCAAGGCAATCGCGCAATCGCTGGTCGAGCACCTCAAGGCCCAGAAAGTGCCCACCGAGGGCGGTGGTGTGCTCGAGATCAACGGTTCTCCTACCGACGCCGCTGCCGGCCTGATCAAGAAAGGTGTCCATGCGGGTCTCGCCGATAGTGGCTACAAGACGCTGGCCGAGTACGACACGCCCGATTGGGCGCCGCCGAAGGCTCAACAGTGGGCCAGCGGGCAGATCACCCGCTTCGCCAAGCAGATCGTGGGCGTGGTCGCAGCCAATGACGGTACGGGCGGCGCCGCGATTGCGGCCTTCAAGGCGGCTGGTGTCGATCCAGTGCCCCCGGTCACCGGAAACGATGCGACCATCGCGGCGCTGCAATTGATCATCGCTGGCGATCAGTACAACACCATCTCCAAACCCAGCGAGATCGTGGCGGCGGCGGCAGCCAATGTCGCCGTACAACTGCTCAAGGGCGAAACGCCAAAGGCCGAAATGACGCTCTACGATACGCCGTCGCAGCTCTTTACACCGGCAGTGGTTACGGCCGAAAATCTTAAAGCCGAGATCATCGACAAGAAAATCGTGCCGGCCTCCCAGCTCTGCGTCGATCGCTATGTCGAAGGCTGCAAGAAGCTCGGCATCCAGTAGTCTAAGCCGTCCGGCCTCCACCCGGGGCCGGACGGACCTCGCACCGCAAGGAGGCGTACCAAGCCATGACAGACACATTGCATGAACCAGCCCCCTCGGGCGAACTGGTGCTCAGCATGCGCGGCATTTCCAAGAATTTTGGCGCGGTCTCGGCGCTGACCGAGATCGATCTCGACGTCCATGCCGGAGAAGTGGTGGCGCTGGTCGGCGACAACGG
>JAQGKB010000067.1 GCA_028290345.1 Hyphomicrobiales bacterium
CGGTCCCGGCGCTTTCTTTTGACCAAAATTGCGCTTTATTCCCGCGCACCTGATCGTATTGTCCTGGAGCGCAGCAGGCGCCCCAATCAGGGAGAATCACCCGTGCCTTTTCCAACCTCCTCCGGCCGCAAGCGCATGCGACTGAGCTTTGCCGCCGTGCTCGGCGCGGGGCTCCTGGCGCCGGCGATGGCGCTCGCCAGTCCCTCGAACATTCCGATGCCGTTTGCGGCGCCGCAACCATCGCCGACGCAGCAATTGCCGCAGGCCGATATCGGCGGTGCGCCGCGCATGCTGGTGGCGCAGAACCAGCAGCAGCAGGCGTCGCAGGTCACGGTGCGCGTGCAGCAGCTCGAAGAGCAGGTGCGCAACCTCACCGGCCAGATCGACGGCCTGACGTTCCAGCTGACGCAGATGCAGACGCTGATGCAGAAGATGCAGGACGACAATGAATTCCGGTTCCAGGCACTCGAGGGCGGCAAGGGTGCCCAAGGCGGTGCTGGGGGAAAAAGTGATGCGGTGATCCGATCCGGCGGCGCGAAGCCTGCCGGGGTATCACCGCAGACAACCACGATCACCGTGCAACCGCCGGCCAATGCCGCGGCCGACATGGGGCAGATGACGCCGCAGGACATGGCGCGGGCGGACGGTTCGCCGGTGGATCTCGGCGCAACGGACAGCGACACGGTCGATAACAATGGCGACATCGGCCCGTCCTCGGACCCGCTGCTCGGCCATGGCAAGCCGGGTGAGCCGACCGATCAGGCGGTGGCCCCGCTGGGTTCGCCCGACAATTCCGGCCAGCCGCGGCCGCTCGATCTCAGCCTTGGCGGCGGCGGCAAGCCGGTCGACGGCGATGCGACGGCGCAGTACAAGGCCGGCTATGAAGCGGTGGTGCGCGGCGACTACACGTTTGCCGAGGAGCAGTTCAAGCAATTCATCCAGCTTTATCCGAAGGACCCGCAGGCCCCGGATGCCACCAACTGGCTCGGCGAAGCGCTGCTGCAGCGTGGTGCCTATGACGAGGCGGCCGACGTGCTGGTCACCGGGTTCAAGAACTATCCCACCGCGGCGCGCGCTCCCGATATCCTGCTCAAGCTGGGCATTGCGCTGAACGGGGCCGACGAGCAAGCGGCGGCGTGCAAGACTTTCGGCGAAATCGGCAAGCGCTATCCCAACGTGACGCCGGCCTTCAAGAAGCGGCTCGGCGAGGAGGCCGGCAAGGCCAAATGCCCGGCCTGATCGGGCTCGGCGACAAGGACCTCGCGGCGCTGTTCGCGCCGTTCCTCGGGCATCAAAGTCTGGGGCTTGCCGTCTCCGGCGGTCCGGACAGCCTGGCGCTGATGCTGCTGGTGGCCCGCTGGCGCCAGCAGTTGGCGCAGCCGCCCGCGATTTTCGTCTATACGGTCGATCACGCGTTGCGCCAGGAAGCCGCCGGAGAGGCGGCGATGGTGGTGCGCGAGGCGGAACGGCTCGGCCTTCCTGCGCGCGCGCTGCGCTGGGACGGCGAAAAGCCGATGACGGGTGTCTCCGAGGCGGCGCGGCAGGCGCGGTACCGGCTGATGTCGCAGGCGATGGCCGAAGATGGCGTCGAGGTGCTGGTGACGGCGCACCATCGCGACGACCAGGCCGAAACCATCTTGATGCGGCTGGCGCATGGCAGCGGCCTGCATGGCCTGCAGGGGATGAGCGCCGAAGCCGAGGTCGAGGGCGTGCGGCTATTGCGGCCATTGCTCGGGATCGCGCCGGAGGTGCTGCGCGCCGTGGTGAATGCAGAAGGGGTCAGCGCGGCACAGGATCCGAGCAATCACGACGAGGACTACGAGCGGGTGCGCTGGCGCCGGATGCTGCCGCGCCTTGCGGAGCTTGGCCTTACTTCCTCCCGGCTGGGCCAGTTTGGCCAGCGCGTGCAGCAGGCCGATACCGCGCTGGAATTTTATGCCGCGGCGGCGATTGCGGACGGCGTGCGCTTCGATCCGCTCGGCGCCGTGGCGATGCAATGGCAATGGTTTCTCGACCTGCCGGAAGCCGTGGGCACCCGGGTCCTAGCAACGCTGATGGCCGCCGCCGGCGGCGAACAACGGCCGCGTGCGCTGGGGATCGTGGAAACGGCCTATGCCGCGCTTGCCGCATCCGATGGTGACGGCATCGGCCGTACGGCGCTTGGGTGCGTATTTCGCCGCAAGGCCGACACAATCTGGTTGGTGCGGGAGCCCGGACGGAAAGCCTTCCCGGAGATGCGGCTCGCCCCGCAAGCTGCTGCTACCTGGGATCACCGTTTCGTCATCGGCAACCGCTCCACGGATTTGCTCACCATCGCTCCGGCCAGCCAATGGACGCGTGAGGGTGCAGAAACATTGCTGGGCCATGCCGTTGTGGCGCCTGCCGAAGCGATCCGAACCGCGCCGCTGATCACCGGTCCGAACGGCGCGATCTTGGCTTTAGGCGCCTATAGCCTCGACGCCGGGGTGGAAAGTGTTGTAAAGGCGGCGCCGAAATGAAGTTTCGCGCGCACAGGGCGCATTAACTCAGCCCGAATATACTCGCTGGACTTTCACTGCAAAGGGCCGCACCTCTTGCCCTTGTAACGCCTGATTGCGGGACTTAAATTACGCGCACGCACTGGCCGCCTCCCCTGCCGGCCCCCCAGGACAAAAATTAATGAACGGAAATTTCCGGAATTTCGCCATCTGGCTGGTCATTCTTTTCATGCTGATGGGCCTGTTCCAGGTCTTTCAGTCGTCGACCCGATCGAGTTCGGTCGCTGACAAGAGCTACAGCCAGTTCGTTTCCGACGTGGATGCTGGCAGCGTCTCGGCGGTTACCATCACGGACAATGTGGTTTCAGGCACGCTCCGTGACGGTTCGCGCTTCGAGACCGTGATACCTGCTGGCGCCGATATCGTCCCCCGGCTTGAGCAGCGCGGCGTGCAGATCACTGCGCGTGCGCCTGAATCGAGCCCGTTCTGGACGATCCTGCTCAGCTCGTGGCTGCCGTTCATCGTCATCATCGGTGTGTGGTTCTTCTTCATACGCCAGATGCAGGGTGGTGGACGCGGTGGCGCCATGGGTTTTGGCAAGTCGCGCGCCAAGCTTTTGACCGAGACGCAGGGCAAGGTGACGTTCGAGGACGTCGCCGGTGTCGACGAGGCCAAGCAGGACTTGGAAGAGATCGTCGAGTTCCTGCGCGATCCGGGCAAGTTCCAGCGGCTGGGCGGTCGTATCCCGCGCGGCGTGCTGCTGGTCGGACCTCCGGGTACCGGCAAGACCTTGCTCGCCCGCTCGGTTGCTGGCGAAGCCAACGTGCCGTTCTTCACCATTTCCGGTTCGGACTTCGTTGAAATGTTCGTGGGCGTCGGCGCCAGCCGCGTGCGCGACATGTTCGAGCAGGCAAAAAAGAATGCCCCGTGCATCATCTTCATCGACGAAATCGACGCCGTCGGTCGCCATCGCGGCGCCGGTCTTGGCGGCGGTAACGACGAACGCGAACAGACCCTCAACCAGTTGCTGGTCGAGATGGACGGCTTCGAGGCCAACGAGGGCATCATCCTCATCGCCGCGACCAACCGTCCGGACGTGCT
>JAQGKB010000068.1 GCA_028290345.1 Hyphomicrobiales bacterium
CGACCCGACCAGGTTGATATCGATGATGCTGCGCAGGTCGGCGACCGTCAGTTCATCCAGCGGCACGGCCGGCACGTTGATGCCGGCATTGTTGAACAGCAGGTCGACCCGGCCAAATTTTTCCACCACGGCTTCGAACAGCGCCTTGACCGAAGTTTCGTCCGACACATCGGCCGGCACGACCAGCAAGCGGCCGCGCTCCGCGGCCTTTGCCGCCGTCTCCTCGAGCGCACTTGCCCGCCGGCCGGCCAGCGCCACGGTCCAGCCCGCGTCGCAGAGCGCCAGCGATACGGCGCGCCCAACCCCGCTGCCCGCGCCCGTGACGATGGCGATCCTTGCTGTCTGCGTCATGTGTTCATCCCTCGGTAATGTGCGGCCGATAGCCGGTATTAGCGCGCCGCGCTGCCGCAGTCGCTTCCAATCTTGCATGAAGAAGCGCGTCCTGCGAGGTGGGCCTTCAACCTAACTTTCTCGGCCCTACTAGCGCGAGCGCGCCGAGATAGTTAAATCCTTCCTATGTTTGCATCCCTCGAGCGACTTCGGAAAACACTGAGCCGGCCGAGCCATGCCTATCGGGCCTCGACCGAGAGTTTTGCCGACCTCGATCCGCAGCGCATCGCCGACGAGATGGAACTCGTCAAGAAGGGCAAGAGGCGTGGCGAAAAGGATCAACCGCCGGCTGAGCCGGACCAGTTCGATCCGCTCGAAACCGAAATCGTCGAACTGGTCGGGGCCGCGCAAAAGCGCGCCCATGACCAACTGGAAAACCAGCTTGCTGGCTTTCGCCAGCGCCTCATCGACCTCGACTTCGAGGCCCACTTTGCGGCCATCAAGACGCTGGCCTCGGCCGGCCTCTCCGACCTGCAAGCAGAACTGCAGAAGGGCTTGAACGAACTGCACGGGCTGCGTCGCGACCTGCAGGAAGCCGAGGTCTGGCGCGACAAGTTCCGCCTGCGCAACCGCATCGAGCGCCCCGCCCATATCCCCAGCGCCACCAGCACGACCTTCAAATGGCTGCTGATCATCGCCCTGGTTTTCATCGAACTGCTGGTCAATGGCGAGTTGCTGAGTAAAAACAACGCTTTGGGGCTTGTCGGCGGCATCCTGGAGGCAGTGATCTTTGCCGCGCTGAACGTCGGTGTCGCTCTGCTGTTCGCCGTGTTCATCATTCCCCAGCTTAACCGGCGATATTTTTTCTGGAAGCTGGTCGGCCTGATCGGCTTCCTGGTTTACCTGGGGCTGGCGATCGGCCTCAACCTCTCCCTCGCCCACTATCGCGAGGTCGCCGGGACCCTTGTGACAGGCGCCGGCGAGACCGTGCTGCGCCGCCTGCAGACGGCCCCCCTGCAACTCACCGATTTCCGGTCCTGGCTGCTGTTCGGCATCGGCATGCTGTTCTCGATCGTCGCCATGATCGATGGGCTCTACATGCGCGACGTCCACCCCGGATATGCCGGGGTGGAAAAGCACGTGCGCAAGGTCCGGGACGCTTACCGCGAGCGGCAGGAATATTTGATCGAGGAACTGCAGAACGTCCGTTCGGACTACGACGATGAACTCTCGGAGGCCCGGGCCGATCTCAGCAAGCAGCGCACCGAACACGACGCCATCGTCGCTAATCGCAACCGGCTGCTGCAGTTGTTCGAGCAGCAGCAAGCGCAGCTGGAGCGGGCACAAAACCTGTTGCTTAGCACCTATCGCGACGCCAACTCCGAAGCCCGCCGCGCGCCGCCGCCACAACACTTCGGCGAAGACCGTCCGCTCAAGCGCATCGAAGTGCAGATTGGACGCGAAGGCGAATGGAATTCCGAGGAGCTCAAGCGATCGATCGCTCAAGCCCAGCTCGACATAGACCAATTGGCCCTGGAGATGGGCAAGCAATTTACCGAGGCGCTGAAGCGCTACCGCGACCTCGACACCATCATCCCGGACAAAAATGGCTAGGCGAGGGCGCCGCCGCTCCGCCTCGCGACCGGGATCGGGCAAGACCCTGCGTTGGCTCGGCATCGGCCTGTTCGGCGCCCTTCTCGTGGCTCTCGTCGCCGGGTTCGGCATCATCACGCTACGGGCCTACCAGAACAATCCGACCCTGCTTGCCGACCTCTGCCCAGAAACCGGCCCGGTGGCGCAGACACTGGTGCTGCTGGACACAACCGACGCCTGGCCGGCGCTGACCCAGTCGGAGGTGACCTCCAAGCTGCACGATATCCGCGACGGGCTCAAAAAGGGCGAACTTCTGCAGTTGTATCTGCTCGATCCGCTGACCATGTCGGCCAGAACCGTGTTCTCGCAATGCAATCCGGGCGATGGCTCGGACCTCAACGACGTGACGGGAAATCCCAGGATGGCGCGTGAACGGTGGGGCACCGATTTCGACAAGCCGCTCGAGGCGGCGCTGGCCAGTTCGGTTTCCACTGGACAAGCCGACAGTTCACCGATCATGGGCGCTATCCAGAAGATGGCCGTCGATCGCTCGGCGACTGCCAAGGACAAGTCCGCGCCGACGCACTACGTGGTGATTTCGGACATGCTCGAGCACACCCAATATTTCTCGGCCTACAAATCCGGCGCGGATTTTTCCGCCTTTAAGGCCTCCGACGCCAGCCGGCGCTTTGCCACCGACCTTGCCGGAGCAAAGACCGAGGTCTGGATCGTGCAGCGTCCGAAGGAGCCTGCCGCGACGCGCGACCTCGCAGAATTCTGGGCCAGTTGGGTTGCCGCTAACAATGGCAGCTTCGATAAGGCCGTGCTGCTGCAGGGAGTGGCGCCGTGAGCCCCGCCCGCTTGCGCGAGCGCCAGCCGAGCCTGGGCGCGCCGCTGGTCTTTGCGATGTTCACCATCGCTGGCGTCGTCTTCATCGTCTCGGGCAAGCTGCTGGGGCTCAATCCGTTCGCAGTCACCTTCACCCCGGTCGGCCTGATGGTTGCGTACGCCATTCTGATCCTCGCCGCCCGCGCCCTGCGCCTGCGCGATGATCAGACCGGCGACAACTTCTACTACATGGGCTTCATCTTCACCCTCACCAGCCTGGGCGTTTCGCTCTACCAGTTCGGCAGCGACGCCGCGGTGGACGAGATCGTGCGCAATTTCGGCATCGCGGTGGCTTCCACTATCGCCGGCATCGCCCTGCGTATCTTCTTCAGCCAGATGCGGCGCGATCCCATCGAGGTGGAAAATGTTGCGCGCCAGGAACTGGCCGAGGCCTCGCGACGGGTGCGCCGCGAACTCGACGGCATCCTGGTGGAAATGACGCACTTCCGCCGCACCAACCAGCAGATGCTCGCCGAAGGTTTTGAGGAAATCCGTGAACAGGTGCAGGCCACGACGCAGGGCACGCTGACCTCGATGCGCTCGGTTGCCGACGAGGCGATGGGGCTCGGTCCCACCG
>JAQGKB010000147.1 GCA_028290345.1 Hyphomicrobiales bacterium
GGTGATCTGGCCCGACGCAATGTCCTGCTTGATCTCCTTGTCGAGATCGAAATAGTTCTTCGACTAGACGATATCCACCTTGGCACCCGTCAGCTTTTCCCACTCGGGAATGCGGGTATAGAGATGCTCGTACTGGGTGCCGCCGATCAGCTTGACCTTCAGCGTGTAGCCGGGAAACTTGCCGTAGTCGAAGTCGGCGGCATGCGCGAGACCCGACAGCCCTGCCAGCGCACAAGTTGCCAAAAGCACCTTGCGCAGAATTTTCGTTGTCATTGGTTCTTCCCTCCTGTCGGCCTTCCACATCACGCCAATTCCGCTTGATCATGCATATGTGAAAAGTCTATTTGTAGGTAAGCATAGTTGACGAGGGCTCGTCAACGGCTAGTGTCTGCCGCAAAATTGGGGAGAATTCGGCCATGGCCGCGGTTGACGAAGACGACAAGTACCGCGCCCCGGCCCTCGACAAGGGGCTCGACATCCTCGAACTGCTGGCGGGCACCGAGGAAGGGGTGAGTCAGGCGGAAATTGCCAAGATGCTCGACCGCTCGCCCAACGAAATCTACCGCATGCTCGACCGGCTGGTACGGCGCGGCTATGTGCTGCGCTCAAACGGCGATCGCTACGAACTGACGCTGAAGATCTTTGAATTGGCGCATGCCCGCCCGCCTATCCAGCGCCTGGTCAGCCAAGCGACGCCGGTGATGCGGCAGTTTGCGCGGCAGGCGCAGCAGTCCTGCCATCTGGTGCTGTATGACCGCAACGTGCTGGTGGTGGCTGCACAGGTGGAATCCCCTGGTTATTGGGGCGTTTCGATCCGCGTCGGTTCGCGCATCGGCCCGGTCAATACCGGTTCTGGACACGTCTTTCTGGCTTTCGCCTCGCCGGAAGAACGGCGGATCATGCTCGAGGAACAGGTGGATGGCGCCACCGAAACGCTGCTGCCAAGCCTCAGCGAGCGGCTGAAGGACGTGCGCGCCCAAGGCTATGAAAGCATGGCCAGCTTGCAGAGCCGCGGCGTCACCAATCTGTCGGTGCCGATCCTGGGGCCGCTCGGCACGGTGCTGGCGGCACTGACCTGCCCCTATACGGAGCGGCTGGACAACCACTCGGCACCGGACAGCAACGCGGTGCTGCAACTGCTGATCGCAGCCGGCGCGGAAATCGCGAACCGGCCGGGGCTCAAAGACTGACTGAACACGAGCCGGCGTCGGCGGGAGGAAATGCATGCGCATCATCGATACTCACTTGCACCTGATCTACCTCGACAATTTCTCCTACCCCTGGGTGGCGGGCGACAAAGTGCTGGAACAGCAATACACGGCCGAGAGCTATTTTGCCGAAGCGGAAAAGCTCGGCATCGAAGGCGCGATCCACATGGAAGTGGACGTTGCCGAAGAGCAAATGGAAGCCGAAACCGAATTCATGACCAAGGTGCACCCCAAGGTCATCGGGGCCATCGCCTCGTGCCGCCCGGAAAGCGCGGAATTTCCGGACTATCTGGAGCGGACGGCGCAGGTCCCGGGACTGGTCGGGTTCCGGCGTATCCTCCACACCTCGCCCAATGAATTGTCGCATTCGGCGCTGTTCGCCGAAAATATCCGGCGGCTGGCCGACTATGACCTGCCGTTCGATCTCTGCGTGCGAGCCGACCAGTTGCCGATCGCCCGAGCACTGGCCGCAAAGGCGCCGGACGTTTCGTTCGTGCTCGACCATTGCGGGGTGCCCGACGTCGGCGCCGGCGTCTTCGAGCCGTGGAAGAGCTACATTACCGAGATCGCGGCGCTGCCCAATGTCACTGCCAAGGTTTCCGGCATCGTGGCTTATGCCAAGCCAGGCTGGACCGCGGAGGATTTGCGGCCGTGGGTCGAGCACGTCATCGGCAGCTTCGGCTGGGACCGCGTCGTCTGGGGCTCGGATCACCCGGTCTGCCGGCTGACCGCCGATCTGAAAAGCTGGGTCGCGGCAACCAAAACCATCATCTCGGGCGCCAGCGAGGACGAGCAGAGCAAGCTGCTCAGCCGCAATGCCGAGCGGGTCTACGGGCTCTAATTCACAAGCATCACTGGAGGAGACATCATGAAACGCTACGCGTCCGTCCTCGGCTTGAAGCCGGAAAACATCGCCGAATACAAGCGCTTGCACGCTGCCGTATGGCCGGACGTGCTCAAGCAGATCAGCGCAAGCAACATCCGGAACTATTCGATCTACCTGCGCGAACCGGAGAACCTGTTGTTCGCCTACTACGAATATCACGGCACCGACCATGACGGCGACATGGCCAAGATGGCCGCCGATCCGCGCACGCAGGAATGGTGGGCGGTATGCATGCCGCTGCAGTCGCCGCTGCCCACGGTCAAGCAGGGTGAATGGTGGGCCCCGACTGAAGAGGTTTTTCACATCGACTAGATCGCGGCGGCTTGCACCTTATCCTCATCTGTGAAATTATCATTCACAGAAGAATTTACGGGTCGCTGCACGGCCCAAGAGGAGGAGCGGGTGTCGATCCCGGTTAGCGAATTGCGGCAGAGTTGGCCGCGCCCAAGTGTGCCCAAGCCGATCGTCATCATCGGAGCCGGCGGCATCGTCAACGACGCGCACCTACCGGCCTACCGCATGGCCAATCTGCCGGTCGCCGGCGTTTTCGATATCGATCAAGCCAAGGCGCAGGCCGTCGCGGCAAAATGGAACACGTTGGCCTTTGCGACGCTGGAAGAGGCGATTGCGACGCCCGGCGCAGTCTACGATCTCGCCCTGCCCCCGGCGGCCCATGTCGACGTGCTGCCGAAACTGCCCGTTGGCTCCGCCGTATTGCTGCAGAAGCCGATGGGCCGCGATCTTGACGATGCCACCGCGATCCTGAACCTGGCGCTGCAGCGCAAGTTGACGGCGGCGGTGAACTTCCAATTGCGCTTCTCGCCAATGATGCTGGCGGTTGCCGATGCGCTGCGGCGGGGCTGGCTGGGCAAGCTCGTCGATGTTGAAGTGCATCTCAACCTCGTGACGCCGTGGCAGTTGTTTCCGTTCCTCAAGGGGGCACCCCGTGTCGAGATTGCCGTACATTCCATCCACTATCTCGACCTGATCCGATCGCTGCTTGGCAACCCCAGCGGGGTGCATGCGCGCTCGCTGGGGCATCCGTCGACCGACCTGGCGCAGACGCGCACCACGGCGATGCTCGATTTCGGGCCGGACGTGCGGGCGACGATGTCGCTCAACCACAACCACGACTTCGGCCGCAAATTCCAGGATGCGAGCTTCCGCTTCGAGGGCACCGAGGGCGCGGCGATGGTTAAGCTCGGGCTGCTGCTGAACTACCCCAAGGGCGAGCCGGACGAATTGTGGGTCACGCGCAAGGGCGAGGACTGGACGCAGGTGCCGCTCGCTGGCGGCTGGTTTCCGCATGCCTTCATCGGCACGATGAGCAATCTGCAGCGCTTCGCCGCGGGCGAGGACGCGACGCTGGTTACCAGCGTCGAAGACGCCTGGCACACCATGGCGCTGGCCGAGGCGGCGTTCGCTTCAGCGGCGGCGCCCGCAACTCCCGTGAAGGCCCAGCCATGACCGAAGTCTTGAATACCGACGACAACGACTTGCCGCTTGCCGGCCTGCTGGTCATCGACATGTGCCAGTTCCTATCGGGGCCGTATGCGTCGCTGCGGCTACAGGACTTAGGCGCTCGGGTGATCAAGATCGAGCGGCCGGACGGGGGCGACCTGTCGCGCCGGCTCTATCTCAGCGATACCGAGATCGGCGGCGATTCCACGATCTTCCACGCCATCAACCGCAGCAAGGAGAGCCTGGCGCTCGACCTCAAGAACCCGGGCGACATCGCGGCCCTTAAGAAGCTGCTGGGCAAGGCCGACGTGGTGCTGCAGAATTTCCGGCCCGGCGTGATCAGCCGGCTGGGGCTCGACTATGCCTCGGTCAAGGCGATCAATCCGCGCATCGTCTATGCCTCGATCAGCGGTTATGGCGATGAAGGCCCGTGGGTATCCCGGCCCGGGCAAGACCTTTTGGCGCAGGCGCGCTCCGGCGTGATGTGGCTCAACGGCGATGAAAGTCAGGGGCCGGTGCCGTTCGGGCTGGCGATTGGCGACATGCTGGCCGGCGCGGCGCTGGCGCACGGCATCCTTGCGGCATTGGTGCGCCGTGGCATTACCGGCAAAGGAAGCCTGGTCGAAACCTCGTTGCTGGAAGCGCTGGTGGATTTCCAGTTCGAGGTCTTGACCACCCACCTCAACGACGGCCGGCGGCTGCCCCGCCGCGCCGATTTCCGCTCGGCGCATGCCTATCTTTCGGCGCCGTATGGCGTGTATCCTACCCTCGACGGATATCTCGCACTGGCCATGACGCCGATCGGCAAGATCAAGGACCTGCTCGGCCTCGAGGCGCTGGCGTCTTACGCGAGCGACCCGAAGAGCTGGTTCACCGCGCGCGATGCGATCAAGAAGATCATCGGCGACCTGCTGGCGACCAAGACCACCGAGCACTGGCTGGCCATTCTCGAGCCGGCCGATATCTGGTGCGCAAAGGTTCTGACCTGGCCGGAGTTGCTCGACAGCGAGGGCTTCAAGGCGCTCGATATCCTGCAGACAGTGACGCGCGAGGACGACGTCTCGATCCTCACCACCCGCTCGCCCTTGCGTATCGACGGCAAGCGACGGCAAACCAGCCGCGCCGCGCCGAAGATCGGCGAGCAGAGCGAGGCCATCCGCAGCGAGTTCGGACTATGAGCATCACCCTCAAGGGCATGACCTGGAGCCATCCGCGCGGCTATGATCCGCTGGTGGCAACGAGCCGGCTGTGGCACGAGAAGACCGGCGTCGAGATCGTGTGGGACAAGCGTTCGCTGCAGGATTTCGAGAGCTTTCCGGTCGAGGAAATGGCTCGCGCCTACGATCTGATCGTCATCGATCACCCGCATGTTGGGCAGATCACCGCCGAAAAATGCCTCGCGCCGCTTGACGTGCCTGGCCGCGAGACGGAGCGCGAGGCCTTGGCGCAGGGCAGCGTCGGGCAGTCCTATCCGAGTTATGCCTGGCAGGGGCGGCAATGGGCGTTCCCGATCGACGCGGCGACGCAGGTGCAAGTCTATCGCTCCGACCTGCTCGAGGGGCCGGTGCGGCGCTGGGACGAGGTCGTGGCGCTGGCCCGGCAGGGGCGGGTCATCCTGCCGATGCGGCCGCCGCACAGCCTGATGAGCTTTTATACGCTTTGCGCCAATCTGGGGCGCCCGTGCGCCGTGACCGGACCGGGCGATCTGATCGACCTCGAAACCGGCAGCCGCGCGGTGGAAATGCTAGCGGAACTCGCAGCCCTGATCGATCCGGCGGATTTTGACAGCGACCCGATCGCTGCATCGGAAGCGATGGCCGAACCCGGCACCAAATTCGCCCTGATGCCGCTTGGCTACGGCTATGTGAGCTATGCCCTCGATGGCTTCCGGCCCAACCGGTTGACCTTCGCCGATATCCCCGCTGCAGGCGAGAACGGCCCCGCCGGTTCGGCGCTAGGCGGTACCGGCATAGCGGTCTCCGCCTTCTCGGAGCACACTGGCGAAGCCATAGATTTCGCTTATTGGGTGGCGAGCGCCGACGTGCAGCGCGGCCTCTACGCGTCATCGGGCGGCCAGCCGGGACATGCGACGGCGTGGGAGGACGGCGATGTCAACCGCGCGACGCACGATTTCTACAGCGGCACGCGGGCGACGCTGGAAGGGGCGTGGGTCCGGCCGCGGCACGACGGCTACATGGCGTTCCAGGCGGCGGCATCCGCGCGGCTCAACGCCGGATTGCTCGCCAAGGAGAACGCCGGCTCGATTGTCGTCGCGCTCAACACCCTGTTCCAGGAGAGTTTTTGATGGAGCGGCCCCGGCACTTCGAGGACTACGTCCTCGGCGAGACACGCACCACCTACGGGCGCACCATCACCGAGACCGATTTCGTCATCCATGCCGGCCACACCGGGGACTTCTTCCCGCACCATATGGACGCCGAGCACATGAAGGGCACGGCGTTCGGACAGCGCATCGCACACGGCACCATGACCTTCGCCATCGGCATCGGCCTCACGGCCAGCGAGATCAACCCCCTCGCCTTCTCATATGGCTATGAACGGCTGCGCTTTCCCAAACCGGTGTTCATCGGCGACACCATTCACACCACGTTAACCATAACCGGCCTCGAGCGGGACCCGAAGCGCGCCGATCATGGCCGCATCACCGAAGCGGTGCGGGTGATCAACCAGCGCGACGAGGTTGTGCTGGCGTGCGACCACATTTATTTGGCGCAACGGCGTACTCCTAACTCGTTATCTGCCTAAGCCTTGTCACTAACGCGCTGCCGCTTCTAACGTCTTGCGGTTGGGATCGGCGACAACGAGCGCGTTCAATGACAATCCTGGTCACCGGCGGCGCCGGATTCATCGGGTCCAATTTCATCCTCGACTGGCTGGATTCGAGCAGCGAACCTGTCGTCAACCTCGACAAGCTGACCTATGCCGGCAATCTCGCGAATTTGGCTGGTTGCGCCGGCAGCAACCGGTATGCATTCGTGCGTGGTGGCATCGAAGACGACGCCAGAGTCGGTGAAATATTGCGCCGCAACGGCGTGCGCGCCGTCGTCAATTTTGCCGCCGAAAGCCATGTCGACCGCTCCATCCATGGCCCCAGCGCCTTCATCGAAACCAATGTGGTTGGCACCATGCACCTGCTGGAAGCGGTGCGGGGCTACTGGAGCAAATTGCCCAACGCCGGACGCGAGGCGTTCCGGCTCCTGCACGTGTCGACGGACGAGGTTTACGGCTCGCTGCAACCCGGCGCGGCGCCGTTTACCGAGGAGCACCCGTTCCGACCCAACAGCCCCTATGCCGCGAGCAAGGCCGCGTCCGACCATCTGGTGCGCGCCTATCACGAGACCTATGGCCTTCCGGTCCTGACCACCAATTGTTCGAACAACTACGGGCCCTATCACTTTCCGGAAAAGCTGATCCCGTTGATCATCCACAACGCCCTGAGCGGCAAGGCGCTGCCGGTCTATGGCGACGGACAGCAGGTGCGCGACTGGATCTATGTCAAGGATCACTGCGCCGCGCTTCGCTGCGTGCTCGAGGCCGGCCGGCCGGGCGAAACCTACAATGTCGGCGGGCGCAGCGAGATGGCGAACATCGACGTGGTACTCACCGTCTGCAGCCTTCTCGATAGCAGGCGCGCACGGACCGATGGCCGCAGCTATGACAGCCAGCTTGCGCATGTGGCGGACAGGCCGGGGCATGACCGGCGCTACGCTATCGACGCCAGCAAGATCGAGCGCGAACTCGGCTGGGGACCGGCGGTATCGTTTGCGGCAGGTATCGCCAAGACCGTCGACTGGTATCTCGACAATCCCGATTGGGTCGCCAATGTCACCAGCGGCGCCTATCGGAGCTGGATCGAGAAGCAATACGCATGAGGACGCTGCTGTTCGGCAAGGACGGGCAGGTCGGCTGGGAGTTACAGCGCGCGCTGGGCCCGCTGGGCCCGCTGGTCGCGCTGGGGCGTAAGGAAGCGGATTTTTCGCGCCCGCGGGAGCTGGCGGCGGTGGTCGCGGAGCAGCGGCCCGATGTCATCGTCAACGCCGCCGCCTATACTGCCGTGGACAAGGCGGAGAGCGACGAGGATTTGGCGCGCCTGATCAACACCGACGCGGTTGCGGTCCTGGCCGAAGCCTCGCGGCGGCAGGAGTGCTGGCTGGTGGATTATTCCACCGACTATGTCTTCGATGGCCGCCACAGCACGCCCTATCGCGAGACCGATGCGACCAACCCGCTGAACGTCTACGGGCGGAGCAAGCTTGATGGCGAGGAGGCGATCCGGGCGTCGGGTTGCAAGCACCTGATCCTGCGCACCAGCTGGGTTCATGGCCGGCATGGCAAGAACTTCGTCAAAACCATGCTGCGGCTCGGCGCAGAGCGGAGTGAACTGAGGGTGGTGGCCGACCAGATCGGCGCTCCAACAGCGGCTGATTTGGTGGCCGATGTGACGGCGCTGATGCTGCATCAGCTGGCGACCACG
>JAQGKB010000149.1 GCA_028290345.1 Hyphomicrobiales bacterium
AAATCGAGGATCACCGGAATGTTGCGCTGGCCGTAGAGAATGCCACCGGCGCAGATGGTATCGCCGACGCATTGGTCGACGCCGTATTTCAGCGGGATGGAAATGTCGCTGGAGAACGCCTCGAGCCCGCCGACGCGCACGCAGCTCATGATGTAGCGGGCGCCGGTCAGGGCTTCGCGC
Organism: Hyphomicrobiales bacterium; assembly: GCA_028290345.1. Taxonomy (GTDB): domain Bacteria; phylum Pseudomonadota; class Alphaproteobacteria; order Rhizobiales; family Devosiaceae; genus JAQGKB01. Next base: position 181 of record JAQGKB010000149.1, read on the forward strand.
CGATCGGTGGTGGCGGTGACCTTGGCGGGCAAATTGTTGACCGAGACGATCTTTTCGATGATCTGCCGGATCATGTCGAGGTTATGCGCATTGATGTCGGTCAGCGCGAACTCGACGTCGGCAAACTCCGGCACTTTCAGCAAATCCGAGATCAGGGTTTTGGTGAACCCCACCGAACCGGCGCCGATAATCGCCACTTTGAAAGACATGAAACTCTCCTCTCCTCGAGCTCGGCGGCGGCGTGTTGGTCTGGGTCAGATTCAGCCGCAAGCAATTCTGTGCCTAGATAATCGGCGCGCAATTGCCTAGAAAAGAGGAAGGTTGTGCTAGCACAGGTAAAATCATGCTGCTGCAGATCACCGCAATGCCGTCGCAATCGCGGATGATCGCCTTTCCGCGCGGCCGGGTGACGCTGCGGGCCATGCCGGCCAGCGGTGGCATCGAGCATGTCGAGCGTAGCGACTATAGCTGGAGCGGGCTGAAGCGCGGCATGACGCCGTTCGTAGTGATCCAGCATACGCTGAGCGGCCAAGGGGTGCTGAGCTATGACGGGCGGACGGTGCCGCTCGATGCGGGCGATACCATGCTGGTGACCATCCCGCATAACCATCGCTATTTCGTGGAGCGCGGCGGGGATTGGCGCTTCTTCTACGTGGTGCTCAGCGGCCAGGAAGTGATGCGGCTGGCGGGCGAGGTTATCACGACCGGCGGGCCGGTGCTGCGGCTCTCGGCGCGAGCGGTGGACCGGCTGGCCGCATGTGTCATTGCACTGCTCGACGGGCAGGCGGATGCACCGGGGGAAGCATCGAGCCTTGCCTACCGCGCCATCATGGCGCTGGTCGACGACGTGCTGAGCGCCAATCCGGTCGTCGACGATGCGGTACATCCCGAATGGCTGCTACGCGTCAATGCCTACATCGAACGCCACCTCGCCGAGCCACTGACCGTAGAGCGGCTGGCGGGCGTCGCGGGCATGAGCCGGGCGCATTTCGTGCGCCAGTTCAGCCGGTCGGCCGGCGCGCCGCCCTCGGAATATGTGTTCCGGACGCGGATGGCGCGTGCTGCACGGCTGCTGCAATCGACACAACTGCCGGTATTGGAGATCGCGCTCTCGTGCGGGTTTCTCGACCCGAACTATTTCACCAAGGCCTTCCGCCGCGCATTCGAGGTCAGTCCGACCGAATTCCGGGTGTCGGGCCTCTTCACCATGCCCGAGGCGCCGCGGCTCAGGCCTGCCGCGGCGGGGAGCGCCGCGATACCTATTCGGCAGCGTCCATGACCACCCGATTGGACGGGGCGATATCGCGGGCCTCGGTCTCTTCGAGCAGGGTCATGATCTTGTCGACATTGGCGATATGCCGCTGTTCCATCGAAAAGCTCATGGTGACGTAGTCGCGGCCCGGGCAGAAGGTGCAGATATTGGTGGCCGAGTGCCAGGCGCCACAGTAGATCGGCTCGATCATGCCATGGGTCATCGGCCCGTAGGTGCGGTGTGGCGGCACTAGGGTCAGCACCACGTGGACGCCGCCATTGAAGCGCCAGAAGCGCTTGCCGGGCAGCGCCTTGGTGATGCTGTTGAGCCGGCGGAGCGTGCCGAACATGGCGTTCACCATGATCTGGAACTTGCTGACATCCTTGTTTTCGATACGGCTGACCGTGTCATCGATCTCGCGGACGAAATCGACGAAGTCATCCTTGACGTTGAATTTTGCCTCGAGCGCGCGGACGCGGAAGAAATCATCGTCGGCATCGTGCCGCTTGCCGTCGAGCATGGTGTAAGCGGTGCCGATCACCTTCTTGTTCATGTGCTTTTGCTCGCCATCGCCGTTGAGGGCATGGGTGACGAGCGCGAAATACAGCGAGCGCTGGCGCACGCCGAGCTTGTTGGCGAGCAGGCGCAGCCGATGCCGCTTGATGGCTAGCGTCTTGAAACCCCAGGGCTGCTCCTTGGGGGCAAGGATGTTGGCGAGGATGATGTAGGTCCAGGTCATCATCCAGCCGCTTAGCTTGCCGGACAGCCGGGCGCCCATGCCAACCTTGTTGGTCTTGCTGGACATGATGCCGTGCCCCGCCGATTGCGAACGGGTCAGCAGGGCCGAATCCGACCCCTCCATCAGGGCGTGCGAGGAACGAACCTGGATCACCGAGGCGCGGCCCTGCGCATCCGGACCATCCTTACGGGTGGCGACCATAACGCGGAACAGCGGCAGGTCGTCGCGCGTGAAGATATCCTGCGACTTGCCGAGCCATATCTCCGGATAGCCGTCAAATTCATCAACAATTTCAATTGATGTGATCGCATCCAGCAGGTGCTTGGGGAATGGATGCCCCGGACGGGCGCCGACGAAACCATGCGTCAACTGCGGGGCAAGGGCCACCATGTCGGCAACGAGATTGGTCAGGCCGTCCTTGTCGAACGTCGATTTCGAGAAGGCGGTGAAGAAGACCGTGTCCTTGCCCTCAAGCAGAAACCACTGGAAATCGGTAAACAGCGCATGAGGATTGCTCTGCACAGCAGCAAGAGCGTGATCCAAGACCTCGGCATGATCGGCCGCAAAACTTGTAGACGAAAAACTCTTCACGGCACCGTCCTCCCAGTACTCAGTATTGCCACATTATCGCCTTGAATGCCACCGTTCAACACTATCGCGTCCGAAGTGTTAATTCAGTTGTTGAAGGATGCCCAAACAGCACATCCAGCCTTCCAAGCGCCGGCCCGGTACGATGACGCAGGCATTGGCGCCGGGCGTCGCGCACACCGGCATAGACCAGATCGAGCAGCCCGCTGGTCAACGCGCCACCCAGCCGATGCGGCGGCCCGAGGCCGATCACAATGTCGTAGATCATGAAACCGAAGACCCTCGGGTATAGGCCCAAGGCAGCGCCGGATCGGAAATCGCCTGCGATTCACGGATGAGGAAGATTTCCGGAAAACCGGTGAAATCATCGATGGCTCGATCGAAACCGGCTTGTCGAGCGTTGCGTCTCTGCATGTCGGTGAACCGGGCGGTGGGCCCGGTCGCGCGCGCATCTTGATCGGCAACAAAGGATTAGCCATTGGCTCACCCAAGCTTGGCCTATTCAACATATTCAATGCGGTGCCGTTGGCAAACAGGGAGCGCCGCTCTAGAATGTTCATGCAAAGACGGACCTTGCGCAGGCTTGCGCAATGACTCGGCTGAGGCGAATTGACCTATGTCAAGGCAGCCGGCGGGTCATTAAGGTCCGGTTCATCTCGGTTGCGCCAGTTGCTGGCCTATGCGAGCGATGCCGAATGCCGGGTGTGCGCCGAAAGGGCCGCGGCTGGGGCGAAGAGAAGGAATAACAATAAATGGATTATCGCGGGATTTTCGAGGATGCAGTCGATGCGCTGCGGCAGGAGAAGCGCTACCGCGTTTTTGCCGACCTCGAGCGGATCGCCGGTCGCTTCCCCCGCGCTGTGTTTCGTGACAGCTCCGACAATGCCCGGGAGATCACCATCTGGTGCTCGAACGATTATCTCGGCATGGGGCAGCACGAAAAGGTCGTGGCCGCCATGCAGGAGACTGCCGGCAAGCTCGGCGTCGGCGCGGGCGGCACGCGCAACATTTCCGGCACCAACCGGCCGCTGGTCGAGCTCGAGCGTTCGCTGGCGGATCTGCACCGCAAGGAAGCGGCGCTGGTCTTCACCTCCGGCTTTGTTTCGAACGAGGCGGCGATCTCGACCATAGCCCGCCTGATGCCCGATTGCGTGATCTTCTCCGACCAGCTCAACCATGCCTCGATGATTGCCGGCGTGCGGCTCTCGGGCATGCAGAAGCATATCTTCCGGCACAATGACGTGACCCATCTGCGCGAGCTGCTCGCCAGCGTCGATCGCCACCGGCCGAAGCTGATCGTGTTCGAATCGGTTTATTCGATGGAAGGCGACGTCGCCCCGATTGCCGAGATTGCCGATCTCGCCGAGGAATTCGGCGCGATGACCTATATCGATGAAGTGCATGCCGTGGGCATGTATGGCCCGCGCGGCGGCGGCATCTGCGACCGCGAAAACCTGATGGATCGCATCGACATCATCGAGGGAACCCTCGCCAAGGGTTTTGGCGTGATGGGCGGCTATATTGCGGCCAACCAGGCGATCGTCGATGCAGTGCGCTCCTATGCGCCCGAGTTCATCTTCACCACCGCCCTGCCCCCGGCACTCTGCGCCGCGGCCCGCACCTCGATCGAACACCTGAAGGTTTCCGATGTCGAGCGCAAAGGCCATCAGCGCCAGGTGCAGTTGACCAAGGAAATCCTCTCCGAAGCCGGGCTGCCGATCCTTGCCAGCGAAACCCACATCGT
>JAQGKB010000171.1 GCA_028290345.1 Hyphomicrobiales bacterium
GGCACGGCGCGCGGCGGCATCCTCGTGGCGATCGCCGAGAAATACGGCCTGCCGGTGCATTTCATCGGCGTGGGCGAAAGCGTTGACGATTTAGAGGCGTTTGCCGCAGGCGATTTCGCCGCGGCCATTGCCGGCAAGGATTGAATTGATGAATAGCGAAAGCGCGGCGGCCAAGCAGGATATCGGCCCGCAAATGACCAAACTGGCGCTCGAACTGGGCCCGCTGGTGGTGTTTTTCATCGTCAACCTCAAGGGCGAGGACTTCCTGGCGCGGTTCCCGGTGCTGCACACCTGGTTTTCCGAGCCGATCCTTTTCGCCACCGCCGTGTTCATGGTGGCAATGGCGGTGTCGCTGGTGCTGAGCTGGGCCATCCTGAAGCGCGTGGCCCTGATGCCGCTGGTCACTGGCGTCGTGGTGCTGGTCTTCGGCGGGCTGACGCTCTATTTCAAGGACCCGACGTTCATCAAGATGAAGCCGACCGTGGTGAACCTGCTGTTTTCCGTCACTTTGCTCGGCGGCCTGATCTTCGGTCAATCGCTGCTGAAATACGTGTTCGGCGACGTCTACAAGCTCAAGCCGCAGGGCTGGCTGATCCTCACAGTGCGCTGGGGAATTTTCTTCCTGGTGCTGGCGGTGCTGAACGAACTGATCTGGCGTAATTTTTCGACGGATTTCTGGGTAGCGTTCAAAGTCTGGGCCACCATGCCGCTAACGTTCGTGTTTGCCATGTTCCAGCTGCCAGTGCTGCAAAAGTACGCGCCGGACCCGGAGCCGAGCGCCAGCTAGCAGGGCCTGGGTGTCTCCCCCCCTTGCGGGGAGGGATCAGGGGTGGGGGCGTCCAGCAAGCGCCGAGACCGTATTCTACGGCCCCTTCGCCCCGATTGCCCCCACCTTCAGTGCCAGTTGCACCATCCCGGCTTTCGCGAACGTCAGCGTAACCGGCACCGTATCGCCGGCCTTGAACGGCGCCGTCACCTTCTCGAACATCAGATGCCGCCCATTCGGATCGAGCGTCACCGTTCCGCCGGCCGGGATTTCGATGCCGTCAGGCGCTGGTCGCATCTGCATCACCTTGCCGTCCATGGTCATCGAATGCAGCGTTACCGCGCCCGCGATGGGCGAACTGGCGCTCACCAGCCTATCGGCCTGCGGGCTGGAGTTGGTGATCGTGAAATAGCCGCCGCCGGTCGGCTGGCCCGGCAGCATGGCGCGGGAGAAGGCGCCGCTGATCTTGAGATCGCCGGCCGTCACCGGCGCCCCAACATTGGCGGCTGGAGCGCCGCTGCTCATATTCATTCCGGCCATGGCATCTTCCGCGGCGGCGATGGTGACGAAGCTGAGGCCGGAGCCAAGCACCAGGGCGGCCGCGGCGAGGGCTGGGCCTGCGAAGAGAGTTTTCATGTGCATCTTGAACTCGTGTGCTGAGGGATCGACAGCGCCAGATTTGCCGGGCCAGCGCCAAAAATCCGTTCCCCATTCTGCTTGCCGCTCTCTAGCGCGGAATCGATTTGCCGTCATCCGGCAAGATTGCGCGGCGGAAAAATACCTGACACAAATGCCCATGACGGTGCCCGCACGGGTACCGCATGATGTCGACACGATCGCGACATGATGCGGGATCGTGCGGGTGAAACGGGAAGCAGCTGTCTGCGCCGCCCCCGCGACTGTACGGATTTTCCCCACCCCTTGTGCCACTGGTTTGCGACTGGGAAGGCGGGTGGGGTGATGATCCGGAGCCAGGAGACCGGCCGTCGCCACGAACGATCAACCCGGGGCGGTGGGCCCCAAAGGAGAAACCATGCGCCGTCTTCCGATAGTCCTCGTTGCCGCGATGCTGCCGACCGCAGCCTTCGCGCATCCCGTCGCCGGTGACCCGACCGGGCTGCTCCATGGCCTCATGCACCCGATGACCGGGCCGGACCATCTCCTTGCCATGCTTGCGGTCGGGGTCTTCGCCTATGTGCTGGGCGGCAAGGCGTTGTACCTGGTGCCGTTGAGCTTTGTGAGCATGATGGCGGTGGGCGGCGCGCTCGGCCTGGCCGGCGTGCCGGTGCCGTTCGTCGAACTGGGCATCGGGCTTTCCATCGTCGTCATCGGCCTCGCGGCAGCGTTCGGGCGCTCGATGCCCGTCGCGGCAGCCATGGCGCTGGTCGGGACGTTCGCGATTTTCCACGGCCATGCCCATGGCGCCGAGATGCCGGAGACGGCATCGGGCCTGCAATATGCGCTCGGCTTCATCGCCGCCACCGCGGCGCTGCATGTCGCCGGGATCGGCGCGGCGTTCGTCTCGGCAAAAGCTTTCGGCCGGTTTGGCGTGAACTTTGCCCACATTGCCGGCGCGGTGTTCGCGCTGGCTGGCCTGGGCGTGCTCGCCGGCGCGTTCTGAGCGCCACATAGCGCCTGATTGGCAATTTTGGGGCCGGAGCCGCTGGACTCCGGCCTTTTCTTGCAGTATAGGCCCGCAGCTAGAGTGCGACCCCGAAACCGGGTTTTCGGTTCCGGTAAGGATCGCGCCGCAAACTACCTCCGTGCAACCAAGACCGGGCGTCGGAAGCAAGACCTTCCGAACCAAACGCTCCATTGAAAAGATCAGAACGGATCGACAATGAATATCATCGAACAACTCAACAAAGAGCAGGCCGACGCCCTGCTCGCCAAGCGCGCCATTCCCGATTTCACCCATGGCGATACCGTCAAGGTGTGGGTGAAGGTGCGTGAAGGCGAAAAAGAGCGCCTGCAGGCCTATGAAGGCCTGGTGATTGCCCGTGGCGGCGCAGGCCTGCACGAAGCGTTCACCGTGCGCAAGATTTCCTATGGTGAAGGCGTCGAGCGCGTCTTCCCGCTGCTGTCGCCCAATATCGACCGCATCGAAGTTTTGAAGCGCGGCAAGGTGCGTCGCGCAAAGCTTTACTACCTGCGTGATCGTCGCGGCAAATCCGCGCGTATCGTCGAATCGACCAATTCGCGCACCAAGAAGATCCAGGACGTCGAGCGCACCGCGGCTCAGGAAGCCAAGAACGCCCGCGAAGCCGAAAAGATCGCCGCTTCCGAGGCCCTTGCCGCCGAATTGGCCGCCAAGGACGCCGCCGATGCCGCAGCCGCCGCCGCTGCTGAAGCCGCCGCGAACGCCGAGCCGAAGGCCGAATAAGCTTTTAGCTTCAGCGCTGAAATTGCAGCCCGGTCCTCGCAAGAGGGCCGGGTTTTTTGTTTTGGGCGGGGTTCACCACCCCCTGCATTCGTCCGCGAAGGTTGGGGTCCGGTAAGGGGGGGGCCTGCATCTCAGTTGAAAGGCCCCATTCCCTCATTCGTCTGAAAGGCCCCATTCCCTCATTCGTCATTCTCGCGCTCGACGCGAGAACCCAGACTTGTGGAGAGCACTATCGCACGCAGTCTGGGCCCTCGCGTCGAGCGCGAGGGTGACGAATGGTGGGTGGGGAGGTAGCGGGGGCACGAGATTGGCAATTTGCGCCTGGTCACCCCCAACAAAAACATTTCTCAAGATATATCTTGACGTCGCACCCACCCGGCCCCATCTTGCGACCTACCGTAAGATATATCTGGAGTACCAAAACATGCATGCACATCATGAGGATCATCACCGCGAGCATCAGTGGCGGCGGTTTGAGGCGATGGCGCGGCGGGGGTTTCGCGGGTTTGGCGGGATAGGCAAGTTTGCCGAAGGGTTTGGAAACGGCGGCATGGGCGACAATTTCCGCATCGGGCGCATGCTGGCCAGCGGCGACCTGCGGCTGGTGGCGCTTTATCTGATCGAGGAGCAGCCGCGGCATGGCTATGATCTGATCAAGGCCATCGAGGAGAAGACCGCCGGCTTCTATTCGCCCAGCCCCGGCATCGTCTATCCGGCGCTGACCTTTCTCGAAGAGGCCGGCTTCACCACTTCGACCACCGAGGGCAACAAGAAGCTCTACACAATCACCGACGAGGGCCGCGCTCATCTCAGCCAAAACCGCGAGGCGGTGCAGACGACGCT
>JAQGKB010000211.1 GCA_028290345.1 Hyphomicrobiales bacterium
TGCCGCCGAGCAGGTCAGTGCGCATCTCGCCGCCATAGGTGCCGACCTCGCTGAGCGGCTGCAATTGCAGCGGCTCCGCCGGCAGGCGTTGCTCCACCGGCGGCAACACACCGTCAGCGACCTTTGCCTGCAGTTGCGGCGCCTGGTTGAACGCCCAGGCCGTTGGCGCGGATAGCAGTAGCAGGCCCGTTGCAAGGCCGAGTGCGGTGGCACGGCCCAGACCCCATCTTGTCCTCATGTCGTCTCCTCCACTTGCGGCCGTAGCCGGCCATTTCCTCCATCCGCCCGGCGCTTTTGCGCTCTCTGCGGGATCAGGGCTTGAAGATCATCGTCGGCTGCAAATGAGCGATTCTCCACCCGGCAGCTTCACGCCGAAACTTGAAATTGAGATCCCCGACATTGGTAATAGGCGGCATCGCCACGGTGCCGTCCTCACGCTTGGCACCGCGCAGCGGCACGAAGCAGGCCGTGCCGACGCCTTCGATCTCGGATCGCAGTTCGATCAGCACGTTGGTCACCAGGTGCCTCGAAATCTCGCTGGTCGACCGCTGACGCAGCGCAGCAAGGATGCCCTCGTGGCCGGCTACCGGCTTGCCGCCGCGTACCCACACCGCATCTTCGGTGAACAGCGCCGCCGTCTCCTCGTAGCGCCCCTGATCCATCAGGCTGTAACAGGCCACCGCCAAGCGCTGGCAGGCAAATTCGCTATCACTCTGAACCATTTGAAACATTTCTCCGTACCGGCTCAATAGCCGAGATGCTTGTCGACGATGTTCACCAGCGGCTCCCCCGCCACGTAGCGTCGAAGATTGTCGGCAAAGATCTGGTAACCGCGCGTCTTGGTGGCCTGCGTCGTCGCGCCGTTGTGCGGGGTGACGATGGTGTTGGGGGCATTCCAGAACGGGCTATCGGCCGGCAGCGGCTCGACGCCGTGCGCGTCCAGCCCCGCCCCGGCGATCCAGTTTTCCGTCAGGGCCTTGTAGAGCGCCGCGTCATTGGCAACCCCACCACGCGAAAAACAGACATAGAACGCCGTTGGCTTCATTGCCCTGAACTCGGCTTCACCGAGCATGTTTTCCGTCTCGGGCGTCTTGGGCGCAGTGACCACGACGAAATCGCTCTGCCCGAGGAAATCGTGCAATTGCTCGCGCGTGAACATGGCATCGAAGTTCGGCGTTGGCCTGGTGTTGCGGCGAAGCCCGAGCACGCGCATGTGGAAGGCCTTGGCCTTCAACGCCAGATCGACGCCGGAATAGCCGGCCCCGATGATGCCGATAGTCATGCCGTTGAGCTCGCCGTGGAAGAACGCATCCCATTTGCGGTTGCGCTGCCCTTCCACCCACCGCATGGCGTTGCGGTTGAGCATCATCATCAGCATCATGGCGTGTTCAGCCAGGGGAATTGCGCCATTGCCCTTCGAGCAGGTCAGCACCACCGGGCTGGCAACAAATTCGGGATAGAGCTGCGTATTGGGACCGGCTGCCCAGCTATGCACCCATTTGAGCGTGCCCGCCCGGGCCAAGGCCTGCGGCGAGAGCTGGCCCGCGACGACATCGGCATCTGCGATCGCAGCTTCCATATCAGCCTGCTTTTCGAAAAAGCTGACGCTGGCGTCTGGGGCAATGCCCTGAATTTCAGCCAAGCGCGTCGCATCGATCTCGCCCGTAAGCAGGATGCGCCTGGGTCTAGTTGCGCCGTCCATCTCCCCCGTCCCTCCTAGAGTCCGCTGCCTTGGCGCAGCTTGCCGTTAAAAGTTTGTAGACCCACCGCAACCTGATCGCAACCAAAATGCGCAACTTTCGTAACCTAATTGCGGCGCAATACCGCAATATTATTGCGTAATTTCTTGGCGATTTGGCGCAAATGCTTGCGCCTCCCAAAACATCCAGTTACAAAGGGGCCCGGTAAAGCCGGGCTGCAAATGTGTCACGGTCGACGGAGTGTAAATGGCGCGCAAAATCACCCTCGACGATCTCTCACGGGAGCTCGGGCTATCAAAGTTTTCGGTGTCGCGAGCGCTGTCCGGCAAGCCTGGCGTCAGCAAGGAAACGCGCGAGGCGGTGGTGCGCGCCGCACGCGGCATGGGGTACAACCACGCCGCCACCGCATCGCCTTCGGGGGAGAAGGTGGTGCATCTCGTTATCCCCCGGGCAGACGCGATGAATTCGAGCTTCTGGGTCGAAGTCATCAGCGGCGCCGAGGCGGAGGCCCGCGCCATGGGCTATCGGCTGACCATCGACGTGCTCAACCCGGATCGCGGCACCGAGGTGCTGGATGACAACGTCAACGGCCTGATCCTGGCCGGACGGCGGTCACGTGGCGTGATCGAACCCTTCATGCGCCTTGCCATCCCCAAGGTCCTGATCGGCCACCCCCGTCCGATGGAGCAGATCGACAGCGTCCAGGCGGCGAATTTCGACGGCGGCTATGCTGTTGGCGATATCCTCGGCCGGCTTGGACACCGTCGGATCGCCTTTTTCACCGATGCCCCCGAAGATGAAGGACGGAACCTGCGGCAAGCCGGCCTTGTCGAGGCCATGCGGGTCCATGGCGGCATCGTGCTGCCACCGTTCCGGTTCGACGAGGCGACCGACGCCAAGTCGATGGTACTCGATGCGCTCACCGGCCCTCAGATGCCCACCGCATTCGCCGGCGCCACCGACTTCGTCGCCATTACCCTGGCCTGGGGGTTGCTGGAATTGGGGCTGAAGGTTCCCCAGCATATCTCGATTATCGGCTCCAACGACTCGCACACGGCATCCCAGCTCGGACTGAAGATGTCGACGGTGCGCCAACCGATGCACGAGATCGGGGCCACCGCCATGCAGATGCTGCAATGGCGGCTGGAAAAAGCCGCCCCCGACGCGCGACCGCGGCGGACATTGCTGACGCCCGAGTTCATCGAGCGCTCGACCCACGGGCCCTGCAACGAGGCAGCCCTCGCGGCAGCCGTCGCGACGCTCGCAAAAGCCCGACCGCAGCCGGCTGCCGAAGCCATATAACCGCCGAGGGCGCGTCCGACGTGGAAACCGGCTCCACAACGTGATCGCCACGGCAGACAAGAAAAACTGAAGCACCCGCCATAGAGCAAGCGGACGTTGAGTATGCCGAGGCGCTCGACCTGGCCAAGCAGGCCAAGGCCAATCAGGAGGCACGCGATGCCGAGGCGTGCCAGGAAAGCGCGGAGCGCGGAAGCGATAGGCCGCTGAGAGGCCAAGCCTCCCTGCCCGCGCGACAAACATCGGCAGCGACGAGGTGAAGCAGCCGGCCGAACGCACGGAGTTCGAACTTGCCGACGATCAGGCACCAAAGGCGATGGGGCATCACGCGCATGCCGATCAAGCGTGCCGTCGGCGTCAAGATGTTGGCCGCAGTGACTGCCTTCGGGCTGATCACCATACTATTCTCGCTCTCCACCAATATCGCGCTGTCGATCTTCGCGCTGGTCCTGATGGGCGCCGCCGACACCATAAGCGTCGTGGTGCGCATCACGCTGGTGCAGATGCTGACCCCAGACGCAATGCGCGGCCGAGTGAACGCGGTGAACTCGCTGTTCGTCGGAACATCGAACCAGCTCGGCGCCTTCGAATCCGGCATGGTGGCCGGTTTCGTCGGCCCGGTAGCGGCCGGTGTCATCGGCGGCATCGGGACCATCGTCATCGTGCTGTATGGATGAAGCTCTTCCCCGACCTGCGTAAGGTGAAGACCCTGGTTGGTTAGGAAGGTGCTCGCGCCTTTGGCGCCGTCCGCCCTACCCGGATCGGAAGGGCGGCGGCAGGATGAAGGCCTTTTCAGCCGTTTACGTCAAACGATCAGAATGGCGTGTTCGGATAGTCGAACTGGGCCGCATTGTCTTTGGTGATCAGCGTCGAGTTGATGATGAACTTCCCGTCGACCTGAGAACCAGCCACAAAATGCAGGGCCGTCAGATCGATGGCGGTTGCCACCATGTTTGGATTGTAGCTGACATCGACCGGAACAGATAGGTCACCGGCAGCGACCATCTTGATGATCTGGTTCATGCCGGCGCCGCCGACGGACCACATCTCCTTGTCACGACCAGCTTCCTTGAGAGCTTTGAGAACGCCGACAAGGGTATCGTCATCCTGGGCCCACACCGCATCGATCTTGGGATACTTGGTCAGGAAGTCCTGCATGATCTTATAGCCGTCGTCGCGGTTCCAGTTGGCGAACTGGCTATCGAGCACCTTGATTTGCGTACCTTTGAGACCCGCGTTGAACGCGTCTACACGCTGGGCATCGATTGGGATCGGCGCGCCGCGCAAAATGACGATGTTACCGCCGTTGGGCAGGGCCTTCTTGAAATATTCAGCGGTGGTGGTGCCGAGGCCCGGATTATCGCCCGCGACATAAAGATCTTCGATGCCGGGTTGGCTAAGCGCGCGGTCGACGACCGTCACCCATTTGCCGGCGTCCTTCACCTTCTTGATCGAGGCGGTCATGGCGTCCGGATCGCCCGGCAGAATGACCAGCCCATCGATATTGCGGGTCGTGACCATATCCTCGAGGTCAGCGGCCTGCTTGGTGGAATCGGGAGCCGTGGCCAGGACGAACTTCAGGTTCGGATAAGCCTTGCTGAGCCGGTCGACCGCCTGCTGGGCAAAGAAGTCGACGCCCCCTGTCCAGCCGTGATCCGCCGTCGGCACCGAGACACCGATGGTGTAGGTCTTGTCCTGGGCAATTGCCGAGCCACCGACGGCCAAGCCCCCCGCGACAACAGCCAGTGCGGCCACTTGTAGAAGTTTCATTATTTATTCCTCCCATTATTGCCCATTTGGGCATTGCATAAAGCCTGATTCTAGTCTGCCGCGCGCTTGGATCTTTGCAACAGCACTGCGACGATGATGATGGCACCCTGGAATGCCTGATTGAGATAGGGGCTGATCAAGCTTTGCAGGTTGAGGATATTGCCGATCAACTCGAGGATGATGACGCCGACAACTGTGCCCCAAATACGCCCGAACCCGCCCTTGAGCATCGTGCCGCCGATGATGACCGCCGCGATGGCCTGCAATTCCCACAGTACGGCGGTTGAACTATTGGCCGATCCGAAGCGCGGCACATAGAGCATGGTGGCAACACCCACCAGCGCGCCCTGCAGGGCATAGGTCATCAGACGGACCCTGTCGACATTGATCGCCGAATACCGCGCCACCTGCTCGCTCGAACCGATTGCTGCCGCATGCCGCCCGAACTTGGTGCGCCGCAAGACAATTTCGGCGGCGATGGCGATTACGGCAAAGACAATGATAGGCACCGGAATGCCCGCGATATTGCCGGAGTAGATCGGACTATAGACATCGGCGACCTTGAAGTTGAGGTTCAACGTGCCGCCATTGGCCAGGAACGTGATGAGCGCGCGGAAAATGCCCAGTGTGCCGAGGGTGACGATGAAGGGCTCGATGCGCCCCGCCGTCACCAGCAGGCCATTCGCCGCGCCGGCGCCGCCTCCGATCAGGAGACCTGCGAGCATGCCGACGACGACCACCATCCAGCCGGTGCCGAGCGTGGGTACAAGGGCATTCATGATGATGATCATCAGACCGGCTGTGAATGCCGCCATGGACCCCACCGAGAGGTCGAGCCCGCCCGAGGTGATGACGAAGGTCGCGCCGATGGCGATGATCCCGATCGATGCCGAACGGGCGACCACGTTCATGATATTACCCAGCGTCAGGAAGTTGCCATTGAGGAGCGCCCCCAGGATCAGCAACAGCAAAAGCGCCAGCAGCGGACCAAGCACGCTGAGCTTGAACCGCACGCGTGGGGCAGCAATTCGATCCGACACCGCATTGCTCATGCCGCCGCACTCCCTGCAAGTCCCATCGCGTAACGCACGATCGATTCTTCTCCGATGTCGCGGCCTTCAAGTTCGCCGACGATGCGGCCCGCCTTCATCACCATGACGCGATGGCTGAGCCCGATGACCTCGGCCATTTCCGAGGAAATGACGATGACGCTTTTGCCCGATCGCGCCAGACGATCGATAAAGCTGTAGATTTGCTGTTTGGTGCCGATATCGATGCCGCGCGTCGGCTCGTCGATGATGACGATGTCAGGCTCGACCAGCATCGTCTTGGCCAAAAGCAGCTTCTGCTGATTGCCGCCCGACAGATTGCCGACGCGAACGGTTCTGTCTCCGGCACGGATGTCGAAATCGCTTATCGCCTTCTCAAGCGCCTTCTCTTCCGCCTTCTCGTCGATCAGGCCATGAACGAAACGATCGAGGCCAAGCAATGTGAGGTTCGGCCGCATCCGCATGTTCAGCAGGAGGCCGTGACCCTTGCGATCCTCGGTGAGATAAGCGAGGCGATGCCGCGAGGCGTCCCGCAGCGACCGGATGCGAATCGGAGCGCCATTGATCTTGATCGAGCCGTCTGCGTGGCGAAGGCCGACAAGGCCCTCCATGAGTTCGGTTCGGCCCGAGCCGACGAGGCCTGCAAATCCAAGAATTTCGCCGCGCCTGAGCGCAAACGAAGCGTCGAAAACGCGGCCCGGCACGCTCAGATGCTCCACCTCGAGCACGATTTCGGATCCCGCGAGAACCGATTTCTGCGGAAACAGGTCAGACACGTCACGTCCGACCATGTGCGTCGCCATCTGGTCGACGCTCATATCGGATACGGGCGCCGTGATCACATGCCTGCCGTCGCGCAGCACCGTCACCACATTGGCGATGGATTTGACTTCATCGAGCTTGTGCGACGTGTAGAGAATGGCAACGCCCTGCTGCCTGAGCCGCTCGATCTGCTTGAATAGAACTTCAGATTCCTTGGCGGTCAGCACCGCCGTGGGCTCGTCCATCACCAGCACACGTGCATCGCGCACCAGCGCCTTGGCGATTTCGACCATCTGCTTTTCGGGGACGGACAGATCGGCGACGAGTTGGCGCGGGTCGATTTCGGTTTCGAGTTCGCGCAGCAATTGCAATGAGCGATCATGCATCCCGCGCCTGTCGAGCAATGCGCCGGCCTGCATCTCGCGGCCAAGGAAGATATTGGCCTCGACGCTCAACTGCTCGGCCAGATTGAATTCCTGGTGGATGAGAACGACACCCTTGTGCTCGGCATCTGCACTGTCGTGAAAGACCACGCGCTGGCCATCGAGCAGCAAGTGGCCTGAAGTGGGCCCCTGATAGCCGCAGAGGACCTTCATCAAAGTCGATTTGCCGGCGCCGTTTTCCCCGATCAGGGCATGCACTTCGCCAGAGCGCAGGGTCAGATCTATCCCATAGAGCACCTGTACCGGTCCGAAACTTTTGGACACAGCTACGCCCGCCAACGAGGCAGAATTTTCCTCCATCGCTTCTAGCCCTAAACCCGTCTTCAGACGGCTGTTATTGTGAATTGTTGTGCCGTGACCCTAACATGGGCCAAGCAACGGTCAAAGAAAATCGGGGGGATAATGATTGAACTCAACGTCGGCCAAAGTTCTGGTCTCAGGACGACACTCCGCCTTTGTCGCAACTGTGGCCATCAGGACTGGAACTGGATGGAGGGCTATGCCCTCGTCTCCAAACCGGAAACCGCGGGCTCACCCCCCAACATGCGAGCCTGCCAAGCTTTAATGCCGCCCCTACCGGATTGAGAGGCCGATATCGTCGCGCCCGTCACTTGCTCCTGGAAATCCCGCCGTCAGGGCCGGGGTGACAGGAGTTCTGTGCGAAACCGGGCGGACAGGGTGCGAACGAGGTTGCGGCGGTCGGCTGCCGCTTCCGCAGTGAGCGGGGTTGGTGGCGTGGTGCGCGTGGGCAAGGGCTCGCCAACGAGGCCGAAGAATTCCTCCTGGCCAGCCGGCAGGCAGAGGCAGAGGAAGCGGGCCGGCCCCTCGGACACCACGCGAAAGCCGTGCGGCGCGTTGGCGGGAATGTTGATGGTCTGGCCGGCGCGCAGACGATGCACCGTGTCGCGGAAGGTTACTTCCAGCTCGCCTTCGAGGATATGGAACATTTCCTCGAAGTCATGCCGGTGAGACGGAGGACCACCGCCGGCGGGCACGAGCATGTCGATCAGCGTGTAGCGGCCACCG
>JAQGKB010000219.1 GCA_028290345.1 Hyphomicrobiales bacterium
CGGCGAAAATGGCGCCGGCAAATCGACCCTGATGAAGGTCTTGAGCGGGGTCTACCCCGCCAGTAGTTACGACGGCCAGATCATCTACAACGGCACCGAATGCCATTTCAAATCCATCCGCGACAGCGAGCATCTCGGCATCGTCATCATTCACCAGGAACTGGCGCTGGTGCCATTGCTGTCCATCGCCGAGAACATTTTCCTTGGCAACGAAGTGGCGAAGAACGGCATCATCGATTGGGAGGAGGTTCGCTCGGGGGCAGCCAAGCTCTTGAGCATGGTCGGCCTAAAGGAAGATCCCGACACGCTGATCACCAATATCGGCGTTGGCAAGCAGCAGTTGGTGGAGATCGCCAAGGCGCTGTCGAAGGAGGTTAAGCTCCTGATCCTCGATGAGCCCACCGCCAGCCTTTCGGAAACCGATAGCGACGCGCTCCTGTC
Organism: Hyphomicrobiales bacterium; assembly: GCA_028290345.1. Classification (GTDB taxonomy): domain Bacteria; phylum Pseudomonadota; class Alphaproteobacteria; order Rhizobiales; family Devosiaceae; genus JAQGKB01. Next base: position 442 of record JAQGKB010000219.1, read on the forward strand.
GCTGCTGCTCGAATTCAAAAAACAGGGCATTTCGTCGATCCTGATCTCGCACAAGCTCAACGAAGTCGGAAAAGTAGCCGACCGCATCACCATCCTGCGCGATGGCCGCACCATCGAGACGCTGGACAAGGTGGACATTTCGGAAGACCGCATCATTACCTCGATGGTGGGCCGGTCGCTCGAGGACCGCTACCCAACGCGTACGCCCCATATCGGGGAGACGATCTTCGAAGTGAAGAACTGGCACGTATCGCACCCGATCCATTCCGACCGTCAGGTGATCAAAGGCATCGACATCCACGTCAACCGGGGCGAAGTCGTCGGCATCGCCGGGCTGATGGGCTCAGGCCGCACCGAATTCGCCATGAGTGTTTTCGGTAAGACCTATGGCCGTCATATCCGCGGCGAGGTCTACGTGCATGGCAAGAAGGTCGATACTTCAACCGTGGTGCGCGCCGTCGAGGCGGGCCTTGCCTATGCCACCGAGGATCGCAAGACCTTCGGTTTGAACCTCATCGACAGCATCAAGAACAATACGACCATCGCCAATCTCAAGGGCGTGTCGAACATGGGCGTTCTCGACGATATGGCCGAAATGCGGGTGGCCAACGACTATCGCAAGATGACCAATATCCGGTCGTCGAGCGTGTTCCAGACGACGGGGAACCTGTCAGGCGGCAACCAGCAGAAGGTCGTGCTGAGCAAGTGGCTGTTCGCCAACCCGGACATATTGATCCTGGACGAGCCGACACGCGGCATCGACGTCGGCGCGAAATATGAAATCTATACCATCATCAACAAGCTGGCCGACGAGGGCAAGGGCATCCTGGTGATCTCCTCGGAGATGCCGGAACTGCTCGGCATCTGCGACCGCATCTACGTAATGAACGAGGGGCGCATTGTCGGCGAATTGGCCGGTAACGAAGCGAACCAGGAGAAAATCATGCGCGCCATTGTCCGTGCAGAAGGAAGAACAGCATGACTACAGAAACCGTGACCCCTGCGCACACCACGCAACTGTCGGTACGCTCGCTCCTGCAATCGAACCTGCGCGATTTTGGCCTGGTCATCGCGCTGCTCGTCATCATGGTGTTCTTCCAGTTCACCACAGGCGGCGTGCTGTTCAAGCCGGTGAACCTGACCAATCTGGTGCTGCAGAACTCCTATATCATCATCATGGCTTTGGGCATGCTGCTGGTGATCGTCGCCGGGCATATCGACCTTTCCGTTGGCTCGGTCTCCGGCTTTGTCGGCGCCCTGGCGGCCATCCTGATGGTGACCTACCACATGCCGGCCATTCCAGCGGGGCTGATCTGCATGGTCGTCGGCGCGATCATCGGTGCCTCGCAAGGGTATTGGATCGCTTACCTCAAGATTCCGTCATTCATCGTGACGCTGGCCGGCATGCTGGTGTTCAAGGGCCTGAGCCTTGCCATCCTGGGCGGGGCCTCGGTCGGTCCATTCCCGACCGAATTCCAGCTGCTGAGTGCCGGTTTCATTCCGGATCTGCTGCCGGCGGTGGTGCTTGGCGGCGTTACGCTGCGCACTACGACACTGGTCATCGGCATCGCGATCGTTGCGGCCATGGTGTTCTTCAGCCTGCGTGGCCGGTCGCGCCGGATCAAGAACGGCTACGATGTTGAGCCGTCGATGCTGTTCATCTTCAAGAACCTCATCATCGGCGCCCTGGTCCTCTATTTCAGCTATCTGCTCGCGTCCTACAAAGGCCTGCCGAACGTCTTGATCGTAATGTCGATCCTGATCACGCTTTTCGTGTTCATCACCCGGCGCACGACGCTTGGCCGCCGTATCTATGCGCTTGGCGGCAATGCCAAGGCGGCGCAGCTTTCGGGCATCAAGACCGAGCGGCTGACCTTCATCGTCTTCATCATCATGGGCGTGCTGTCGGCGGTGGCCGGGCTGATCTTCGCAGCCCGCCTCAATACCGCGACCCCCAAGGCCGGCCAGGGTTTTGAGCTTGACGTGATCGCGGCCGTGTTCATCGGCGGCGCATCGGCGATGGGCGGCGTCGGCCAGGTAGCGGGTGCCGTGATCGGCGCCTTCATCATGGGCGTGATGAACAACGGCATGTCGATCATGGGCGTCAACATCGATTGGCAGCAGGTGATCAAGGGCCTAGTGCTGCTTGGCGCCGTGGTGTTCGACGTCTACAACAAGAACAAGGGGTAGGGGGCAGCCGGCGCGCGCTGCCCGACCTTGATTCTGCCTGGCCTGATCGGCCAGGAACGGCACCTGGAGGGGACGTTGAAGCAACTCTTCACCACGCTGGGGCCGAAAACCAAAGACCAACTCGGCATGATCCTGCCGCATGAGCACGTCTTCGTCGACCTGCGGACGCCGGATCAGCCGGGCTATGCGCAAGCCGAGGCCGCCGACGTGGTGCGGCTGATGGCGCCGGAGGTCGAACGCATCAAGGCGCTGGGGATCACCGCCTTGGTCGAATGCTCGACCGGCGGGGTCGGCCGGCGCGCAGATTTCGACCTGGCGGTATCGCAGGCCACCAACTTTCCAATCGTGGTGCCCACCGGCAATTATCGCGAACCATGGATTCCCGAATGGGTGCGCGGCGCGAGCGAAACCGCGCTCGAGGAATGGATGGTCGGCGAACTCGACGAGCAGATCGAGAACACCGGCTTCAGAGCTGGCTGGATCAAGCTCAGCGCCGGCGATGACGGCATCACGCCGTTGGAGACGAGAATTCTCCGCGCTGCGGCGCGGGCGGGGCGGCGGACCAATGCCGTCATCGGAAGCCACACCATCAAGGGTCGCGTGGTGATGGACCAGCTCGATATCATCGAGGCCGAGGGCTACCGCGCCGATCGCTTCATTTCCATCCACACGCAGGAGGAAAAGGATTTTTCCCTCAACCTCGCCGTCGCGGAGCGTGGCGCGTGGATCGAGTACGACCACATCGGGCGCGGCGATGACGACGAGATTGTAGCGCTGATCCTTCGGGTGATCGCGGCAGGCTACGCCCACAGGCTACTGCTCAGCCACGACCGCGGCTGGTTCGACCCGGCACAGCCGAACGGCGGCACGCCGCAGCCCTATACCCACCTCTCCAACGTCATCCTGCCGAAGTTGCGGGCCAGCGGGGTGGACGAGCAAACCATCAGGCTGTTGACCCACATCAATCCGTTCGAGGCGTTCGCCCGCTGACGGGGTCTACCTCTGCCCGGCCAACATCTGAGTGGTCAGGCGCATGCGCAAATCGTCGTTCTTCTTGCGCACCATGCCGGGGATCAGGAAGAGGTCGACCAGCACCCAGATGAAGCCGATCAGGATGAAATAGCTGAGCATCTGCAGGATCGCGCTGCCCGGCCGGCCAAGATAGAAGCGGTGGGCTGAAAAGATCCAGAGGAAGAACCAGAACAGATAGGCGACGACGATGTTCTTGCCGTCGTTGGCTACCCGGCTTTCGATCAGTATCAGTTCGTCAGTTGCCAAAGCCATTTTTCATCGCGCCCCAAAATTTGCGGCACTATAGCGTTTCGCTTGCGGCGCACCAGCCGGTTACTTCTCGACCGGCGCGTGCGGGCGGCTGCCCCAATCGGCCCACGAGCCATCGTACACGGCAATGCGCTTGGCACCGGCGCTCTCCAGCGCTAACGCCAGCGTCGAGGCAGTGATGCCCGAGCCGCAGGTGGTAATGATCGGGCGGTCGAGATCGACTCCCGCGGCATCGAACACCTGGCGCAGTTCGTGCGTGGGGCGCAACTTGCCGTCGAGGCTGAGTTCACTCACCGGCACGTTGCGGCTGCCCGGGATGTGACCGGATTTGAGGCCCGGACGCGGCTCGGGAGCCACGCCGGTAAAGCGGGCCGCCGGGCGGGCATCGACGATGATCGCTGAGCCGTCGCGCGAGACCTGTTCGATCTCGGTGAAATCGGCGACCAGATCGGCGTCGAAGCGTGGCGTGAACGTCACCGGCTTGCGATTGGCCTCACCGATCTCGATCGGGCGTCCTTCGGCGCGCCATTTGGCGCCGCCGCCCTCGAGGAACTTTACGTTTTTCGCGCCCATGATGGAAAAGCTCCACCAGGCGCGTGGGGCCGAAAACAGGCCCGTTTCATCGTAGACAACGATGGTCATGTTCTCACCGATGCCGAGCGCGCCGACCTTTTCGGCAAAGACCGCTGGGCTGGGCAGCATATGCGGCAGGCCAGTCGAAAGGTCCGCCACGCCGTCGATGTCGAAAAACACCGCGCCGGGGATATGCCCCTGCAGAAACTCGGCTTTTGGATCACGGTTGGCGGCGGGCATGTACCAGCTGGCGTCGACGGTCACCAGGCCCGCGTCAAGCAGGTGTTCGGCCAGCCATTCGGTAGAGACGAATTCGTACGGCAAATTGGAAGTCCTAGTTGAGAATCAGAATGTCGCTCGAGGAGAGCGAGACCTTGATCTTTTCGTTGAGCGCGGGCGGAGGGGAGCGCTGGTCGTTGAACGTATCGAGGCTAAGCGAGTTGCTGCCCAGGTTAACCCGCAGGCGGATGACCGAACCGAGGAAGCTCACGTCCGAGACGATGCCCTCGAGGACCACGTCCTGCCCGTTGGGCTTACCGAGTACAACCGCTTCCGGCCGCATGGTCAGCGAAATCGGGGCGTCAGACTGGGCGCTGGCAGGCAGGGCGGGCAGGGTGATGGCCTGGCCATCGACCGAAACCACGCGGTCGGCGACGTTCTGCACCTTGCCTTCGAGCGTATTCAGCGTGCCGACGAAGGTCGCTACGAACCGGGTGGCCGGGCGGTTGTAGATTTCGAACGGGGTGCCGATCTGCTCGGCGCGGCCGGCGTTCATCACCACGATGCGGTCCGAGATCGACAGCGCTTCTTCCTGATCGTGGGTCACGAAGATGGTGGTGATGCCGAGCTCGCGCTGGATGGAGCGGATTTCCTCGCGCAGCGAGACCCGGATTTTTGCATCGAGCGCCGAGAGTGGTTCGTCGAGCAGCAGCATGGTGGGGCGCGGTGCGATGGCGCGCGCGAGGGCGACGCGCTGCTGCTGGCCGCCGGAGAGCTCGAACGGATAGCGTTTGCCGAATTTGGCCAACCCGATCATCGCCAGCATTTCTTCAACGCGAGCAGCAGCCTGGTCGCGTGGCGTGCGCGCGATCTTCAGGCCAAAACCGATATTGTCGGCAACGGTCAGGTTGGGGAACAGCGCGTAAGCCTGGAACACCATGCCGAGCTTGCGCTCGTTCGGCTTCAAATGCGTCACGTCCTGGCCACCGACAAAGATCTTGCCGGAGGTGGGCTGCTCGAAGCCGGCGATCATGCGCAGGATGGTGGTCTTGCCGCAGCCGGATGGCCCAAGAAACGAGATGAACTCGCCCTTGCTGAAGGACATGTTGATGTCACTGACCACCTTGTTGGTGCCAAAAACCTTGTTGATGCCCTCGAGGCGGAGAAATTCTTCGGTCATGGCTTATTCCGTGGGCTCAATCGGGACGGGCGACGGTCTTGGGGGCGAAGCGAGAGAGAAGCTGGATCATCGACATGGCACCCCAGGTGATGATGAAGGAGATGATTGCGAGGGCTGCCGGCTCGTAGGCCCGGTTGGCGCCCACCAATTGCAGATAGGGGCCGAAGGCCGGCCGGTTCAACAGGCTGGCGATGGTGAACTCGCCAATGACGATGGCAAAGGTCAGGAAGGCGCCGGAGAGCACTGCGATCAGGATGTTAGGCAGGATGATGCGCAGCAGAATCTCCGCTTGATTGGCGCCAAGAATGGTCGCCGCCTCGGTGAGCGTGCGTACGTCGATGGTGCGCAGCCCGGTATCGACTGCACGATACATATAGGGCAGGGCCAGCGTCACATAAGCCAGCGTCAGCAGGATGTCGGTGCCAATGGCGCTGCCGGTGAACGGCAGGATCGACGTCGAATTGTAGAGGCGGATATAGCCGAACACCAAAATGATGGCCGGGATGACCAGCGGCAGCAGGGTAATGAATTCGACGAACGGGCGGAGCGCCGGCATGCGCAGGCGAACGAAATAGGCGGTCGGCACGATGATCAGCACGCCGACGACGATGGTGAACAGGCCAATCACCACGGAATAGGTGAAGGAAGCGCGGAAGCTGGGATCGGACAAAACGTTGGCGTAGGCATCCAGGCTATAGGTGCCGCGACGGATGCGCAGGGAAAATTCGAAGGTCGCCAGCAATGGTACAAGGAAATAGGCAGCGCCGACGATGAAGGTAATCCAGGCCCAGAGGCGCGAGGTCTTCATTTCAGCCACCGTTCGGCGCGGGCTCGGAACACCAGGTAGATGACGTTGGCAACTCCGGTAATCAGCACCATGCCCAATGCCAAAGCGGCGCCGAGCCCCTGATCGTGCAGCACGTCGCCACGGATCTGTGCGTAGAGCAGGATGGGCACGATGTTGAGCGACGAGCCGGTCAGCGCATAGGCGGTGGCAATCGCACCGAAGGAATTGGCGAACAATAGCGACAGAGTACCCAGCAGATTGGGCCACAGCACCGGCAGCCCGATATAGCGCCAGAACTGCCAACGGGTGGCGCCGAGGGTCGAGGCTGCTTCGCCCCACTCCTTCTTCAAGCCATCGATCGCTGGCGCGACGATGAGAATCATCAGCGGGATCTGGAAGTAGAGATAGGTGAGGGTGAGGCCCCAAAAGCTGAGCAGGTTGAAGCCCGCCGAATAGATGTCGAAGCCGAAGACTGTCTTGAGGACCACGGTCACAAGGCCAAGCCGTCCGACGGTGGCTATGAAGGCAAAAGCCAGCGGCACGCCGGCAAAATTGGAGGCAACGCCCGAAAAGGTCATTACCGCCGAGCGGACGCCGCTCGGCAGGCCGCCTCGAATCAGCGCCAGAGTCAGGCCGAGACCGATCAGCATGCCCAGGATCGCCGATGCAGCGGAAACGCGCAGCGAGATCGAGTAGGCACCGAGGATTTGCGGGCTGCCAAGTGCGATGATGTTCTTGAGGGTCAGGTGACCTTCGGCATCGAAGAAGGCGCCGCCGATGAGGTAGAGCGTCGGCAGCAACAGGAACATCACCGAGAAGATGATGAACGGGCCGACGCTGAATAGGCCAGCCGGGATCGGCAGCGAGAAGCCACGCCTCGCAATAGGTGTGGGGGCCAAGGCCGGCCCGGTTGATACCGGGCCGGATTTGGTTGCCAGCGAACTGGCGTCTTCCATATTACTGGACATTCGCGCCGACGACGGAATCCCACTGCTTGGTGATCACTTCCTTGGATGCATTCTGCTCATCCAGGGTCGGGAACACTGCCTTGGCATAGAGCGCCGGGTCAGGCAGCTTCTTCAGCAGATCGGCAGGGATCGAGCCTGCCTTGGCAAGCGCGTCGAAGCGGATCGGGTGGCAGTAGCCGGCAAGCCAGCCAAGCTGGCCTTCGTCCGAGTAGAGGTATTCCATCCACAGTTTTGCAGAGTTCGGATGCGGAGCGAAAGCCGAGATGGCCTGGATATAGACGCCGGCAACGACGCCGCTGGCCGGGATCACGACTTCAGCCTTGGGGTTGCCGCTGAAACCGTCGCGCCAGGCCAGGGCATTGTAGTCCCAGGTCAGAACGATCGGGGTGGCACCCTGCGCCAGGGGAGCGGCCTTGCCGATCACCGGAACGAAATTGCCTTTGCCGTTCAATTTTTTAAAGAAATCGAGGCCGGCAGCTGCCGCCTTGCTGGCATCGCCCCCCGAAGCGGAGAGACCGGCCGCATAGACCGCCTGGATCGCCTGGTTGGCGACGCGCGGATCACCCGCGAGCGCCACGGCGTTCTTGTATTCGTCGGCCTGCAGATCGGCCCAATCCTTGGGGACGGTCTTGACGATGTCGGCGTTCACCAGCATCGAGAGCACGCCGTAATAGTCGCCGTACCAGAAGCCATCGGCATCCTTGGCGCTGGCAGGGATCTGGTCCCAGGTCGAGACCTTGTACGGCTGGATCAGCCCATCGGCCTTGGCGGTCGGGCCGAACGAGAGGCCGACGTCGATCACGTCGGGCGCCTGCGGGCCGGTATTGCCCTTGTTGGCCTTGATGGCTTCGATTTCATCGCCCGAACCCGCATCGGGGTTCAATTCGTTGACGGTGATCTCGGGATATTTCTTCTTGAAACCGTCGATGACGCCGGCATAGCCGCACCAGTCATGGGGCAGGGCGATGACCGTAAGCTGGCCTTCCTTTTTTGCGGCAGCGACCAAGTCGTCCATCGAGGCGGCATAGGTCGGCGCAATTGAGGCGATCAGGGCCACGGCAGATACAGAAGCAATTGAGAGTTTCTTCAAGTTCATCTTGAGCCTCCTGGGCGTGATGGTCCGTTCTTGGTGACGGATGAGGCGGTCACCTCGACCGTGAAGGACGCATTACTTTCGGTACATGTCAACTGCATGACAGTCCTGCTGCGGTCCCCGGATTAAGCAAAAAACCCGACGGCAAAGGGGGTTGCGCTGTCACAAAAGGCCGTGGCTAAGGTGGAACCGGCGCCGACGTCACAACGCGCGCGAAGATATGTGAACGCCAAATACTATCATTACTCTAGCTTGGCGCGGCAACATTACATGCTCGTGACGGCGGCAGACAGGCTGTCGCAGGCGCGTCATCAAGCAGTGGCCCGGCTCGGCCGGTCGTCCATTCAGTTCCCCATGCGTCCGTCTTGCGAAAATATCGCAGGGCCTTTTTTTCTCCGCCATCTTGCCTTTTGGATAGGCGGGTGCAATGAAGTCGTACACAAATCCAAAGCGCTTTGGGACTGGTGGTCGGATAGTGCGGCTGCCGTTCCTGCTATGTTACGGGAGGATCTAAGGTGACCATCAGAGCACTCGTCTGGGGCGAAAATGTCCACGAGCACATGAACAAGGTCGTGGGCGACCTTTACCCGCGCGGCATGCATGCGCA
>JAQGKB010000233.1 GCA_028290345.1 Hyphomicrobiales bacterium
CGTATTCGCCAACGGCGAGCCGTGCGCGGCTCGCTTCGCGCGCGGCAAAGTAAGTGCGTTCCTCATCGCCGGCGACGCCCGCGAAGAACCGCGCCAGCGCCGGGGCGAGAAACGCCGCCACTGGCCCCAACCCCGCCACCAGCAGAGCCTTGCCGCCTTTCGCCGACCCTACGATCGGAGCGCCGTCGAATGGGCGCAAGCTGGAAAACTGCGTCTGCCCGGCGAGCCGCAACGGGCCATATCCGGCAAGACACGCGCCGATGCGGGGCAGGGCCTCTTCCTGCGGTGCGGCGGCGATTGCGACAAGCCCATGGTTCGCGCGCTGGCTGAGCACCACGCCCCGATCGGTGTAGATCATCACCGGCGCGGGCAGGGGCCGGCTGGGCTCGGTCAATACCGCCGTCATCGGCTGCAGCTGAAACAGCCTCTCGCGCGTTTCTGGATCGAAATGCTCCAATATGGCGGCGTCGTCGGCAAGCACGCACTGCGTTGCCTCGATGCTCTGCCCCTTCGCCTCGATCTTGACGCCGCCATTGCGCATGAGCCTGATTTTGGCCTCGTGCGCGGCGAGGCGCCCGACCTCGGCCCGTTCCAGCCACGCACGGAGCGCACGCTCGAGCTCACCGCGCACGATCGTCACCGCATCGCGCAGGTGGTAGGCTACCGCGCCGCCCGGGATCTGCTGCTCGGGCAAGCGCTCGACCGCAAAGCCGAATCCCATCGCCACATAGCGCATGTGCCCCAGCGCTTCGATGCCCGCCGGGGTTTCGCCGACGAAGATCGGGTCGAGCCGCGCAAAACTGTGGCGGCCACCGATGCGGGCCAGGAGCTTCAGGGTCTCCGGCGTCGTCCGCTTCAGCAGGGCCCAAGTTTCGGGGCGCGTCGCCGGGGTCATCGACAGATCGATGCCACGCGCCAGCCGGAACGCCGAATTGGGCGAGCCGATCAGGCAGACCCGCCGCTTGTGGGTAACCGACAGCAGGCCGGCGAGCAGCCCCGCCAACGGGGTATCGCCAATGATCGCAAAATCGTAGGAAGCCTGCGTCATCTGAGATCCGGAACGGATTAAGGGTGAGGCACTGCGGCAATGAGCGCTGAACACATGCAAGTGTTCACGTGCATTTTCTGACAGATTCGTCTTATAGAAGCGCTGCCCTTTTTATCACCGCCCCAACGCCCCGAGCTCATGGTTTTCTGGTTCCTCGCCTTCGCCGTCACCGCCATCGTCTGCGCCGCCCTTTATTACGCGGTGGCGGGCCGGGCGGTCAAACTCGCTGCCGCCGGCGAGGATGCAACGACCGCGCACTATCGCCTGCAACTGCAGGAAATCAATACGGATATTGCTTCGGGCCGGCTGCCGGAAGCCGAAGGGCTCGCCGCCAAGGCCGAGATGGCGCGTGAGTGGCTGCGCCAGAAGGGCGAGGGCCATGCCGCGCCCGAGGCAGAGGCGACCCCCGCAACCGGACAGCGCGACCAGGCCGTCGTCTTCGCATCGATTGGCGTCGTCGCCCTGCTGGCCTTCGGGACGTACTATTTTCTCGGCACGCCGCAACTGCCCAACCAGCCACTGGCCGGCCGCGCCGATGTGATTGCCGCCAATAATCTCGATGCCGCTGTCAAGAAGATCGAAGCGCAACTGGTCGCGACCCCCGATGACGTGCGGGGCTGGGCGGTGCTGGCGCCCATCTATATGCGCGAGCAGCGCTTCGCCGATGCCGAGCGCGCCTTCCGCCGCATCCTCGTGCTGTCCAAGCCGACGGCCGACAACCAGACCGATCTCGCCGAAGCGCTGATGATGCAGCAGAGCGGCGACGCCACCGGCGAGGCGCTGACCCTACTCAAGGCGGCCGCCGCGCTCGATCCGGCCCATGTCCGCTCGCGCTTCTACCTCGCGGGTGAAGCCACCCGCACCGGCGATTTCGCCACCGCCACGGGTCTGTGGAAGCAGGTGCTGGCCTCGGCCAGGGGCGATGAGCCCTGGGTACCCACGGCAAGGAACGGGCTGGCCGTGGCCGAAGCCCGGGCGAGCGGAAAGCCGGCCGCCGACGCCGCCGCCGCTGCGGCTTCAACTAATGATCCTAATCAGTCCGCCATGATCAAGGGCATGGTAGACGGTCTCTCGGCGCGGCTCGAATCGCAGGGCGGCACGCTTGACGAGTGGACGCGGCTGGTGCGCTCGCGCCTGGTCTTGGGCGATGCAGCGGCGGCGCAGAAGGCCTATGATGCGGCCAAGCTCGCCTATCCGGATGCATCGGCCCGCGCCGACCTCGACGCGTTGGCGACGAGCAAGGGGTTGAAGTAAGAATGGCGATGACGCGCAAACAGAAACGTCTTGGGGTGATTGCCGGGCTCGGCGCAGTGCTGGCCCTGGCGGTCGGATTGATCCTGTTCGCGCTGCGCGACCAGATCGTCTTCTTCTATAGCCCCAGCGACGTCCACGCCCATCAAGTTGCCGCCGGGCACCCGATCCGCCTCGGCGGGTTGGTCAAGGCCGGGTCCTGGATCAAGACCGGGCAGAACAACAGCTTTACCGTGACCGACGGAACCGCCGAGATTTCCGCCCATTTCAACGGCATACTGCCCGACCTGTTCCGCGAGGGGCAGGGGGTGGTGGCCGAGGGTGCCATGGCGCCTGACGGCAGCTTTGTCGCATCGAACGTCCTCGCCAAGCACGACGAGAACTACATACCCAAGGAAGTGGTGGACGAGTTGAAGAAGCGCGGTGAGTGGAAGCCTCAACAGCAAGCCGCAGGGGCGATGTGATGTCGATCGAACTCGGCCATTTTGCCCTGATCCTGGCGTTTGCCCTCGCCTGCGTTTCGACAGTGGTGGGCTATGCCTTCTGGCGCGGCGCCGGCCGGACCACGCAATTCGTGCAGCAGGCCGCAGTGATGCAGTTCCTGCTGATCGCCGCTGCCTTTGCCGCCCTGGTGTACGCGTTCGTCACGTCGGATTTCTCGCTGAAACTGGCCTACGATAATTCGCATTCGCTGCAGCCGCTGATCTACAAGATTACCGGCGTGTGGGGGAACCATGAGGGGTCGGTCCTGCTCTGGATCCTGATCCTCGTGGGGTTCGGCGCCGCCGTCGCCATGTTCGGCCGCAACCTGCCCAAGGAATTGCTGACGCTGGTTCTGGCCACGCAGAGCCTCCTTGTCGCCGCATTCTCCGGTTTTGCGCTCTTTACCTCGAACGCCTTCCTGCGGCTCGATCCGCCGCCGATGGAGGGGCATGATCTCAACCCGATCCTGCAGGACATCGGCCTCGCCATCCATCCGCCGCTGCTCTACACGGGCTATGTCGGTTTCTCGATCTGTTTTTCGTTCGCCATTGCCGCGTTGATTTCTGGCCGCATCGATGCCGCCTGGGCCCGCTGGGTGCGGCCGTGGACGCTGCTCTCCTGGTGCTTCCTGACGCTGGGCATCGCCATGGGCTCTTACTGGGCCTACTACGAACTTGGCTGGGGCGGCTGGTGGTTTTGGGACCCGGTGGAGAACGCCAGCTTCATGCCCTGGCTGGCCGGTACCGCGCTGCTGCACTCGGCGCTGGTGATGGAAAAGCGCAATGCGCTGAAGATCTGGACGATCTTTCTCTCCATCATCACCTTCTCGCTGAGCCTGCTCGGCACCTTCCTGGTACGTTCGGGCGTATTGACGTCGGTGCACACCTTCGCCAGCGATCCCACGCGCGGCATGGTGATCCTGGCGCTGCTCGCCGCCTTCATCGGCGGAGCCTTCATCCTCTTCGCCCTGCGGGCCTCCTCGTTGCGCACCGGTGGGCTCTTCGCGCCAATCAGCCGGGAAGGGGCGCTGATCCTCAACAATCTCTTCCTTGCCACCGGGCTCGCCGCGGTGCTGATCGGCACGCTCTACCCGCTGTTGCTCGATGCCATCGCAGGCAAGACCATTTCTGTCGGAGCGCCGTTCTTCAATCTCACCTTCGGTACGCTGATGGCGCCGCTGCTGGTGCTGATCCCCTTCGGTCCGTTCCTCGCCTGGAAGCGTGGCGATCTGGTCGCAGTGGTGCAGCGTCTTGGTGGCGCCGTCGCGGTGACGTTGCTGGTGACCCTGGTGGTCTTCATCCTCAGCGGCGCACAGTTTTCGCTCGCCCCGCTCGGCTTGCTGCTCGGCTTCTGGGTCGGCTTCGGCGCCATTGCGGAATTGGTGGACCGCATCAAGCTCGGCCGCATTGCCCCGCTCGAGAGCTGGAACCGGCTCAAAGGCTTGCCGCGCACCGCGTTCTCGACCGCGCTCGCCCATTTTGGGATGGGTTTCACCGTCATCGGCATCGTTGCGACCTCCGCTTGGCAGGGCGAACTGATCACCACCATGGCGCCCGGCCAGACGGCGCAGCTTTCCGGCTATTCAGTCGTCTTCAACGGTACGACGGACGCGGGCGGGCCGAACTATGATGCGCAGCGCGCCAGCTTCACCATCACCGATCCGCATGGCGGCGTGCGCCAGTCAGCGGCCGAACGGCGCACGTTTACCGCCAGCCGGCAGCAAACCACCGAGGCGGATATCCAGACCTACGGCCTGTCGCAGCTTTACCTGCAACTGGGCGAAGCGGGGGACGGCAACACCAGCGTCGTCCGCCTTTGGTACAAGCCTTTCGTGACCATGATCTGGCTTGGCGCAGTGATCATGGCCCTTGGCGGTTTCCTCTCGCTCAGCGATCGGCGCCTGCGCGTCGGCGCCCCCAAGCGCAAGGCCCGCCAGCCCATGGCGGAGCCGGCCGAATGAGGTTCGGCCTCGCAATCGTCGTGGCGGCGCTGCTGAGCCTGATGCCGGTTGCGGCCTACGCCGTCAATCCGAACGAGATGCTGGCCGATCCGGCGCTGGAATCGCGCGCCAAGGATATCTCGCAGGGGCTGCGGTGCCTCGTCTGCCAGAACGAGTCGATCGAAGAGAGCGATGCCGACCTCGCCCATGATCTGCGCGTGCTGGTGCGCGACCGGGTCAAGGCGGGCGATACCAATCAGCAGGCGACGCAATATATCGTCGACCGCTACGGCGAGTTCGTGTTGCTGAAGCCGGTGATGGCGCTGCACACTATCCTGCTCTGGTTCGCCGCGCCGGGAGTCCTGCTCATCGGCCTCGTGGTAGTGATCCTCGCCGCCCGCAAGCGCCGCGCCGCGCTGCCCCCGACGCTCACGCCGGAAGAAGCGGCCGCGCTCGCCTCGCTCGAAGAGAGCGGGGTGCAAAAATAGACGCTCTGAGCCCCCGATTCTTGCCGTCCCCGGTGCCGTTCTAGGGGCCATTCGGCGTCGCTTGGCCGCGCAGTGAGTCGCGACGGCAATTGTGCATTGTTGTAACCTTGCGAAATTGCCTCGCGTTCATTACGGCGCGCCCCATCGACGCGGGAGCCACCCCGAAATGCTACCCTCGGGGCGTCGCCAACCACTGAAGTTCTGGGCCTCTCCTGCGATTCCAGGCACTTAGGCGAAAGGCCGTCGTTCGGTCCTGTCAAAACCCGCCCATTAACCGGCGCTGCCACAGTTCAGAAATGCCTGGAAATAATTCTCCGCCCGGTCCCAGCCTTACCAAACTGTAATATTGGCGTCACGTCACGGAAAGGCGGCGGCCTCCATAAAGCATGCCTACTCTGTTGAGAGCCGTTTGAAGGAGAACAAACTAATGCGCTCGACTTTTCTATCGCGTACGCGCCGTTGGATCGGTGCTTCTGCCCTCGCCGTCATCATCGGCGTGGGAGGTTTTTCGGCCTTGGTTGGCACTACACAGCAGGCCAGTGCCCAGGTCCAGAATGCCGCCGAAATCAAGGTTCCATCGGTAGCGGCTCCGTCCGCCGGATTCGCCGATCTGGTCGATGCCGTCAAGCCCGCAGTTGTTTCTATTCTTGTCGAGGCGCACAGCCAGGACACTGGCACCAGCATGGATCAGGGCGGCAACGGCCAGTACAACTTCCAGTTCCCCGATCTTCCTGACGACCATCCGCTGAAGAAGTTCTTCGATCAGTTCGGCAAGCAGCAGCAGCAACAGGGCAAGCCCCAGCCGCCCCAGATGCACAAGTACCAGGCCGCCGGCTCGGGCTTTGCCATCTCGGCTGATGGCTATTTCATCACCAACAACCACGTCGTCCAGGATGCGGACAAGATCACCGTGGTGTTCGACAACGGCCAGCAGAAGACTGCAAAGGTCATCGGTACCGATGATCGCACCGACCTTGCTGTGATCAAGGTTGATGGACTTACCGACCAGCCCTTCGTCAAGCTCGCCGCCTCCGACGTTCGCGTCGGCGACTGGGTGATGGCAGTCGGCAATCCGTTCGGGCTCGGCGGCACTGTGACCGTCGGCGTCGTCTCGGCCAAGGGCCGTGACATCGGCGGCTCGTCCTACGGCGACTTCTTGCAGATCGACGCTGCCGTAAACAGCGGCAACTCGGGTGGCCCGACCTTCAACACCAAGGGTGAAGTCGTCGGCGTCAACACCGCGATCTTCTCGCCAAACGGCGGCAATGTCGGTATCGCGTTCGCCATTCCTGCGGCGACCGTCAAGCAGATCACCGACTCGCTGATCAAGAACGGCAGCGTGACCCGCGGCTTCCTCGGCGTGTCCATCCAGGACGTGACCCAGGATATCGCTGATAGCGTTGGCCTCAAGACCACCCATGGTGCGCTTGTGACCGAACCGACGAAGGGCTCCCCGGCTGACAAGGCCGGCGTCAAGTCGGGCGATATCATCACCGCGGTCGATGGCAAGGCAATCGACAATGCCCTCGCCCTGTCGCGTGAGATCGCCGGCAAGAACCCGGGCAGCAAGGTTGAGCTGACTGTCTGGCGCAATAACGCCGAGCAGAAGTTCACGGTTACCCTCGATACGCTCGACCAGAAGAGCGCCCAGGCTACGCCCCAGCCGACCCAGCCCGACCAGCCGGCTGCACCGGTACCCTCCAGCGTCGGCATCACCCTGGTGCCGAACTCGGATGGCGGCGGCTTGCTGATCCAGGACGTCGATCCGAACAGCGTTGCCGCTAGCAAGGGTTTTGCCGTAGGCGACGGCATCGTCGAAGTTGACAACAAGGCGGTCAAAACGCCCGCGGAGTTCGAAGCAGCCATCAAGGCTGTCAAGGATAGCGGCCGCACGACAGCGTTGATCAAGGCCAACCGCAGCGGCGCGGTGCGCTTCATCGGTCTGCCCCTGACCGACGTCAAGTAAGCCTAATTTGAACCCCGGAGCACCCGCTCCGGGGTTCAGCATATTGCATCGACGATTTTTCCTGCTTAGGTTTGTAGCCATGAAAATACTGCTGATCGAGGATGACAGGGAAGCTGCGAGCTACCTCATTCAGGCGCTCGATGAAGCTGGCCACGTCACGCACCACGCTGCCGATGGCGAGACTGGCTACGCAATGGCATCCGGCATGGATTACGACGTTCTGATCGTCGATCGCATGCTGCCCAGGCGGGATGGGCTCTCGATCATCGAATCGCTGCGCGCCGAGCAAGACAAGACCCCGGTGCTGATCCTTTCTGCCCTCGGAGAAGTGGACGACCGGGTGACCGGCCTGCGCTCCGGCGGCGACGACTACCTGACCAAGCCCTACGCATTCACCGAATTGCTGGCCCGCATCGAAGTGCTGGCCCGCCGCTCCAGCCCGGGGGAGGCTGCGACCAGCTTCAAGGTCGGCGATCTCAGCCTCGATCGGCTTAGCCGCAAGGTCGAGCGCGACGGCGAAACTATCCTGCTGCAGCCGCGCGAATTCCGCCTCTTGGAATATCTGATGAAGCACGCCGGCAAGGTGGTCACCCGCACGATGCTGCTGGAAAACGTGTGGGATTATCATTTCGATCCCCAGACCAACGTCATCGACGTGCACATGTCGCGCTTGCGCTCGAAGATCGATCGCGGCCATTCGACGCCCCTGCTGCAGACCATCAGGGGCGCCGGATATATGATCCGTGACTAGGATCCCGTTTCGGATCGGGCAGCTTTGGCGCACGACAACGGTCCGGCTGACGGCATCGTTCATCCTGATCTTCGTCGTCTTCTCGGTGCTGCTGCTCGCCTTCATCACCTTCCAATCGAGCATTGTCATCCAGCGCCAGCAGGCCGCCGATATCGATCGCGAGGTCGCCCGCCTGCAGCGCATAGACAAGCAGCAGGGCGTACGTGCCGTCGCCATGGCGGTGGGCAAGCTGGCGCAGGCGCCAGGGCCGGGCATCTACTATCTTGGCGATGCGGCCGGGCAGATGGTGGTCGGCAATGTCAGCGACTTTCCGGTCTCCGTGTTCCGCGCCGATGGCATCTACAATTTTAGCTACCAGCGACAACGGCCCTACGATCCGGATGCCACAGACGACACCACCCCGTTTCCGTCCGGCGTGGCGGTTGTCCGCTCGGTCGTGCTCCAGAACGGCATGCGGCTGATCGTCGGCCGCGATGTCGTCGAGCGGCGCGGCTTTACCGCCATTATCTTCCAGGGCTTTTTCTACGGCGTACTTGGCATCCTGGGCCTGTCGATCGTCGCCGGGGCGCTGACCGCGCGGCGCGTGCTGCGCCGCATCGATGCAATCAATGCCACTTCGACGATGATCATGGCGGGCAACCTCGCCAAGCGCGTGCCGGTCACCAAGCGCAAGGACGAGTTCGACGGCCTTGCCATCAATCTCAACGCCATGCTCGATCGCATCGAGCAATTGATGCAGGGCCTCAAGGACGTCACCGACAACGTGGCGCATGACCTGAAGACGCCGCTGACCCGGCTGCGCAACAAGGCCGAAGCGGCGCTGCGGGACACCAGCGGCGAGGCCGAGAAACGCGAGGCGCTGGAGACCACCATCAGCGAGAGCGACAAGCTCATTCGCACCTTCAACGCCCTGCTGATGATTGCCCGAGCGGAAGCCGGCGCTCCCTCGGGCGCGCTCACTGACGTTGATATCAGCGCCGTCGTCGCCGACATGGCGGAACTCTATGCTCCGGTCGCCGAAGATGCGGAAATGACGCTCGAGACCAATGTCGTAGAGGGCATTCGCCTGCGCGCCAATCGCGAATTGATTGGGCAAGCGGTGGTGAACCTCGTCGAAAACGCCATGAAATATTGGGAACCGGCCGGGTCCGCGGCGCCGGGCAAGATCGCGGTAAGCGTCAGGCGATTCGGTGGGCGTATTCTGATCGAGGTCGCCGACAACGGGCCGGGCATTCCGGCCGATGAACGTGAGAACGTAGTGCAGCGCTTCGTGCGCCTGGAAAAGAGCCGCACCGAACCCGGATCCGGCCTCGGCCTATCGCTGGTGGCGGCGGTAGCACACCTGCATCGCGGCATCTTCCGCATCGAGGATAACGTCCCCGGCGTGCGCGCCATCATCGATCTGCCGGCCGCGTAGGGCGCAATCCGCAACCTATGCCCGCGGGCACGCCCGCTCGCCCGGCCGCTAGCTTCTTGCCAACCCGCCGCCACTTGCCTCCTGCGCGCGCTCGCACTAGCTGTGACGCATGGCAATCACCCTCGCTGCACTACCGCAAATCGCTCACGCCGGCATAGATTCCTGGATCGCGGCGCTCTCCGATCCACAGCGGCAGATCGTCGCGACCGCCGCGCCGACGCTCGGCCCGCTCTTGGCTACGGCGCCCTATCTCTTCGATCTGGCGCAGCGTCACTCCGATTGGCTCGCCGGGGCGCTAACATCGGGGCCGGATGTGGCCTTTGCCGACATCACTGCCGAGCTCGCCGAAGCGGGACGGTCCGCCGCGAGCGAGGATGAGCTCTCGCCGATCCTGCGTATCGCCAAGGGACGGGTAGCGCTGTTGGCGGCGCTGGCGGAAGCTGGCGGGGCGTGGACCACGGCGCAATCGACGGCCGCGCTCTCGGACCTTGCCGATGCCGCTCTCGATAGCAGCCTCGACCTGCTGACGCGCCGCGCCGCCGCCAAGGGTGACCTGAAGCAGGCAGGCGGAACATCCGCGACTTGCGGCCTTGCCATCTTCGCGCTCGGCAAACAAGGCGGGCGCGAGCTAAATTATTCCTCCGACATCGACATCGTCGCTTTCTTCGATCCCGAAGCGGGCGTGCTGGCCGATCCGGGCGAGGCGACGAAATTCTATACCGGTGTGGTCCGCAAGCTCGTGACCCTAATGCAGGACCGGACCGGGGCGGGCTATGTGTTCCGAACGGACCTGCGCCTGCGCCCAGACCCCGGTTCGACCCCGGTGGCGATCTCGGTCGATGCCGCGATGGCCTACTACGAGTCGCGCGGCCAGAACTGGGAGCGCGCCGCCTGGATCAAGGCGCGCCCCTGCGCGGGCGACAAACGAGTCGGCGATGCCTTTCTCAAGGAGCTGGCGCCTTACGTCTGGCGCAAGCACCTGGATTTCGCCACCATCGCCGATATCCAGGCGATGAAACGCCAGATCAACATCGCCAAGAATGTCGGTGCCGAGCGGGTCGAGGGACTCTACGTAAAACTCGGGCGTGGCGGCATCCGCGAGATCGAGTTCTTCTCCCAGACCCAACAATTGATCGCCGGGGGCAGGGACCGCGCCCTGCGCGTGCGCCCGACCGTCGAGGCGCTGGCGGCACTTGCTGCCGCAAACTGGATCACGACGAAGGCGGCCAGCGAACTCACCGCCACCTACTGGTTCCTGCGGGCGGTGGAGAACCGTTTGCAGATGCTGCGCGATGAGCAGACCCACATCATGCCCGAAACCCCGGAAGGCGTGGCCGACGTCGCCCGATTGATGGGCGAGCCCGATACTGCCGTCTTCGAAGCCCGCTACCGTGCCGCGCTGTCCACCACCTCCGGCTACTACGCAAAACTTTTCGCCGAAGGCGAAACACTGGGTACTGGCGAGGGCAATCTTGTTTTTACCGGCAGCGACGACGATCCAGGGACGCTCGAAACGCTTGTCGGGCTCGGCTTCGCCGATCCGCATCTGGTGTCGGAAACCGTGCGCAAATGGCACTACGGCGGCTATGCCGCCACCCGTGCCGCGGCGGCGCGCGCGCACCTGACCGAGCTCTTGCCGGCGCTGCTCAAGACCATCGCGAGCACCGGCAATGCCGATGAAACGCTGGCGCGCTTTAATGATTTCCTGTCGCGGCTCCCTTCCGGCGTGCAGCTGTTCGCGCTGCTACGCAACCACGAGCAATTGCGCACGCTGCTGATCGGGCTGCTCGCCTCGGCGCCGCGCATGGCCGAAGCGGTGATCCACCGCGCCCACGTCATGGACGGGCTGATCGATCCGGCTTTTGCCGATGAAGTGTCGCGGCCAAAAGTTCTTATCGGCAAGGTCGACGCCTTCCTCGGCGATGCGCACGACTATCAGGAGGTCATCGACCGCGCCCGCATCATCGGGCAGGAGCAGATGTTCCTGATTGCCGCGGGCCTCCTCTCCGGCACCGTGACGAAGCGCCGCGCTGGCGAGCAATTCACCGCTTTGGCCGAGACGCTGCTGCACCGGCTCTTTGCCGCTGTGCGCACCGAATTTGAAAAGCGCCATGGCGTCATTCCGGGCACGCGCGCCGCCCTGCTCGGTTTCGGCAAGATGGCCAGCCGGGAGATGACGGTCACTTCTGATCTCGATTTCATCATGCTTTACGATAGCTTAGGTGGTGCCGATGAATCGAATGGTGAGCGTCCGCTGCCGCTCAACCAATACTTCACCCGCCTCACGCAGCGCCTCGTCGCCGCCGTGACCGCGCCCACTGCAGAGGGCGTTCTCTATCAGGCCGACATGCGGCTGCGCCCGTCGGGCAACGCCGGTCCGCTGGCGACAAGCCTTGCCGCCTTCGTCGAATACCATCACGAGCACGCCTGGACCTGGGAGCATCTGGCGCTCACCCGCACGCGCGTCGTCGTCGCCGACGAGGGCATGGGCCCGGCGGTGGAAGCCGCCATCCGCGCCCAGATCGACGCGCCGCGCGACAACGCGAAAACCATCGACGATGTCGTTGCCATGCGCGCGCTGATGCAGAAGGAACGCCCGCCACGCCACCCGTTCGATCTAAAACTCGCGGACGGTGGGCTGATCGATCTCGAATTCATCGCCCAGTCGGCGCAACTGATCGCCGGCAAGCAACTCGACGCGCGGCAAGCCCCGACCGCAAAGGTCCTGGCGCGGCTCGGCGAAACCGGCCTCGTGCCGCAGGGCGAGCGCTTGGCCGAGATCCACGGCGTCTATTCGACGGTGCTGCAGGTGATGAGCGCGGCGCTGACCGACCCCTTCAAAGCCGAAGGCTGGACCGCCGCCTTCCACGACCTGCTTGCCGGTCTCACCAACTACCCCAGTTTTTCACTCCTCGCCGACGATTTGAAGGCGATGCAAGGCGAGGTGAGTGCCGCGGCGGAGAAATGGTACGGCAAGGCCAGGGGGATGCCGTCAGCAGAGTTATAAGTTTTTCGCGAAAAACTTATAACCGGCTTCATTTTCCTAGACCGGTGCGTTTGCCATTGTCTTCAGCGAAGCTTGGGAGCGCGGACCGAGTTGGCGCGAAGCAATCGAGCGCGGGCTAAGTTATCTGCCCGACAGGCAACGCAAGATGACAAGTGAGCAGTTGCTGGCGGGACTTCGGGACATCGACGAGGACGCCTCGAAATACCCTGTGCTGCTGCGCAGCTAAAACCTACGCCGCTCGCACCCCCTGCGCCTCGGCCGCCGCCAATGGCAGCGAGATCGCCACCGTCGTGCCCATGGCCGGGCGAGAGTCGATGGCAATGCGACCGCCACTGAGTTCGGCGATGGCGCGGGCGATTGCGATGCCGAGGCCCAGGCCATTGTGTTCCTTGGTGAAGGCGGCGTCGGCAAAGACGAAGGGCTGCGATAGGGTCGAGAGCCGTTCTTCGCTCATGCCGATGCCGGTATCGGAGACTTCCAGCACCACGCCGTCATGCGCCGAATAGGCTGCCAGCGTGATCTTGCCGCCGGACGGGGTGAAGCGGATGGCGTTGTCGACCAAATTGCCGAGCATGCGCTCGAGGCAGAAGCGGTCGGCGCTGAGCGCGGCGCCGGAGAGCGAGCCGATGGCCAGCGTCAGCCCGGCGCGTCCGGCCTGCGCCGAAAACCGGCGGGTCGTGGCGATCACCAAATCCTCAACGCGGCAGTGTTCCAGCCGCAGCGGCTTGCGGCCGCTCTCGAGTTCGGCCAATTCGAGAATGGCTGCAAACGAGGAGAGCAACTGCTCGCCGGACGACTTGATGGCTTCGACGTAGCCCATGTACCGGCTATCGCCCAGCGGTCCATAGGTCTGGTGGTGGATCAGGTCGGCAAACCCGATGATGTGGTTGAGCGGGGTGCGAATATCGTGACTGAGATGGGCGAGGAACGAGGTTTTCGAGCGGCTGGCGGCCTCGGCGCGCAGCTTTTCCTCGTGATAGCGGCGCGCCAGCAGCCGCTGCTCTTCCTGGATGGAAGTGAGCAACATATCGGCGCGGCGGCGCTCGGTGACATCGG
>JAQGKB010000245.1 GCA_028290345.1 Hyphomicrobiales bacterium
AGGCCTTCGACCAGGGCTATCTCAACCACATGGGCATCGAATGCGTGAATTTCGGTCCCTCCGAATACCGCTTCGCCCACACCGACCTCGATATGGCCTCGGTCGCGCGCACCTGCCGGGCCGCGCAAATCTACAGCCGCGCCGTGCTGCGCTACCTTGCGGATCAGCCGTGAGTGCGCATCGCCAGCCGTTTTGCCATTGCGTCAGGAGACGAACATGAACGCAGAAGATAATCCGCCGATCGAGCGCTTCCCCGGCCGGCCCGGCCGGTCCTATTCACCACTCGTCAAGGCGGCGCCCCTAATCTATACCGCCGGCTATACCGGGTTTCGGCCGGATGGCAGCGTGCCGGACGAGATCGAGGAGCAATTGCGCATCATCTTCGAACGCGCCGCGACGAACTTGGCCAAAGCCGGCTCGTCCCTGAAGCATGTGCTGCTGGCCACCGTTTACCTGACCGATCAGGCTCGCGACCGCGTCAAGCTCGACGAGATCTTCGGGGAAATGTTCGAGGGCGCCTTCCCGGCGCGCTGCTGCGTCGAGGTCAAGGCGCTGAGCGACCCAGCCAAGCGAGTGGAAATCCAGTTCGTAGCGGTAACCGCCGGCGGCTGACAACCACGATTTCGAACTGAGCCCAGTAGAAAGCACCCCATGTTCCCGAACTACTCCTTCGAACCCGGTTATCCCGTCCAGCGCGTGCCAGTGCTGGCGCGCAACATGGTTGCCACTTCACAGCCGCTGGCGGCCCAGGCGGGTCTGCGGATGCTCGCACGGGGCGGCAATGCGGTTGATGCCGCTCTCGCCGCCGCTATCACCCTCACGGTCGTCGAACCCACCGGCAACGGCCTCGGCAGCGATGCCTTCGCTATCGTCTGGGACGGGCAAAGGCTCGAAGGCCTCAACGCCTCGGGGCGCTCCCCGGCGGGCTGGACACCCGAGCGCTTTGCCGGGCTCGAGGCAATGCCGGACCGGGGCTGGGAGAGCGTCACCGTGCCGGGAGCGGTATCCGCCTGGATCGCCCTGTCGCGACGCTATGGCCGATTGCCATTTACCGCGCTCTTCGCGCCCGCCATCGATTATGCCGAGAACGGCTTTGCCCTGACGCCGCAGATTGCCGGGCTGTGGAGCGGCGGCGGAGCGCTGCTGGCAAAACAGCCGGGGTTTGCCGAGCATTTCCTGCCCAACGGCCGGCCCCCGGCGGCCGGCGAACTCATCCGCAATCCGGCCCTGGCCAAATCGCTGCAGCTGATTGCCGAAACCGAAGGCGAGGCGTTCTACCGCGGCGTCCTGGCTGACCGCATCGTTGCATTTGCCAAGGAGCACGGCGCCAGCCTCTCAGCCGACGATCTCGCCACCCACGAGGCCGATTGGTGTGGCACGATCTCCACGCGCTTCAAGGACATCGAGCTGCACGAGATACCACCCAACGGCCAGGGTATCGCCGCACTCATGGCGCTCGGCATGCTGGCGGGCACCGGCATCGAGGATCTGCAGCCCGATAGCGTCGAGGCGCTCCATCTGCAGATCGAGGCCATGAAGCTGGCGCTGGCCGATTCCGACCGTCACATCGCCGACCCGGCGGCGATGCGGGTAGATACCGCCGCCATGCTTGACCCCTCCTACCTCGCTTCTCGCGCGGCGCTGATCGATCGCCGCGCCGCCGGTGATCCCGGAGCCGGCGCGCCGACTCTCGGCGGCACCGTCTATGTGTCGGCGGCCGATGCCGACGGCATGATGGTGTCGTTCATCCAGTCCAATTTTTCCGGCTTCGGTTCCGGCGTCGTGATCCCGGGTACCGGCATCCACCTGCAGAACCGCGGCATCGGCTTCACGCTAGAGCCCGGCCACCCCAACCAGGTCGGCCCGCGCAAGCGCCCGTTCCACACCATCATCCCGGGTTTCGTGATGAAGGATGGTGCACCGTCGATGAGCTTTGGCCTGATGGGCGGGCCGATGCAGGCGCAAGGCCATCTGCAGATGGTGCTCAGGACCCAGCTTTTCGGACAAAATCCGCAAATGGCCAGCGACGCGCCGCGCTGGCGGGTCGTCGCCGGCCGGCAAGTGGCGCTCGAGGCGGGAATGCACGACGCCACCGTCGCCGGCTTGCAGGCTCTCGGCCATGAGGTCACGCGCGAGGCACCAGGCCGGAGCTTCGCTTTCGGCGGCGCGCAACTGATCGCCCGGATACCCGGCGGCTATGTCGGCGGCTCCGATCATCGCAAGGATGGCGCGGCGGTCGGATACTGAGCATCATGTCGCGATCATGTCGCGATCATGTCGACATCATGCGAGGCAAGTGTGAGATCACCGCCTACGGCACCAAGGGCGAAACGGAGGTCAGCTGTTCGAGGACAGTCCTGAAGCTGACATGAATGCATCGAGCTCGATATTGAAGCGTCGCGGCTCTTCGGCGAAGGGGGAATGGCCAGCGGCCGGATAGAGTGCGAAGCGCGAGCCGGCGATCAGGGCATGGGTATATTCTCCAACCGCCGGCGCGACTATGCCGTCACGCTCGCCCTGTACCACGAGGGTGGGCACGCGTACCGCCCTCAGGGCCTCCTCATAGTCAAGGCCTCGGCGGACCAGTTGGCGGCGCACGTACAGCGGCGTCTGCATGCTTGCCAGGGTAAGGGCTTCGAGTTCTTCAACCGCCGGTTGCCGCTCGAAGCTTGCCTGCACGAACTGCCGAGTGCCTTTGAACTGGGTCATCGGATCGTCGCTCGAAAGGTTGCGGCTGGCTGGCCGCGCGGCTTCGCCCTGAACATCACAGACAGCATATTTCGTTCCCGATACCGCCATTCGTTCGAGAGCCCGAGCCTGATCGAGGATGGGGAAATCTTCTCCATCATCATCGAACCGTTCGCCACCGCCAACCTGTTCAAAAAGGGTCATCGGATCCGGCTCGACATTTCATCCAGCAACTTTCCGAAATTCGACGTCAATCCGAACACCGGCGGGCCGGAGGGCCTCGGCCGAAACCGGGTCATCGCCCGCAACACCGTCTTCTGCGATGCCATCCGGGCGTCGAGACTATGGCTGCCGGTGCTGGAAACGGTGTAGCGCCGACGGTCGCGCCGCCGTCCATTGCTTCACGTCAGGCCAGCGTACGACCGCCGTTCACCGCAAAGGTCTGTCCAGTGATGAAATTGCCGCCCGGCGAGGCCAGGAAGGCGACCATCGCTCCGATATCGGCCGGCACGCCGAAACGGTTCATTGCCACATCCTTGCGATAGGCATCGAAGGCTTCTTCGGTCACTTCGGCGTGGCGTTCGACCGGAATGAAGCCCGGCGACACCAGATTGACGCGGATGTCGAACGGCCCGAGCTCGCGCGCCCAGGACCGGGTGAGCCCGATCATCGCCGCCTTTGCGCCGACATAAGGCGCAGATCTTGGGTTGCCGATATCGACGACTTCACTGCCGATACTGACAAGGCAGCCGGATCGCCGCGCTTTCCAATCCGCCACGACCGATTTCAGCAGCAGCAAGGGCGCCTTGACGCAGAACGTCAGTTGGTCGAGGTGGCTCTGCCATGTCTGATCCTCGATTGATCGTGGATCGTGCGGGCCGATTGCGTTGTTGACCACCACGTCAATCGGGCCGAGGTCGCTGACGATTGCGGCCACGCCACCCTCCACCGCCGCCTCGTCGGTGACATCGAAGCGATAGGGCCGCGCCGTGCCGCCCGCGGCGCTGATGGCGGCAACGACCTTTTCCGCCCCCGTCTGGTCGTGCGCATAGTTGACCGCGACCGCATGTCCATCTGCAGCCAGAGCCTTGGCGATGGCGCTGCCGAGACCACGTGATGCACCCGTTACGATGGCAACGCTCATGGGAGTTCCTCCTTGGGAAAATGCTTCTGGTCGATCGACGAGGCGGCCATCCGGCCTCTGGTCATTGGGTAGGGAAGTCCGAGTACGCGACCCCGAGCCATGACGATTGTGCCGCCGGCAAGCTTAAGACTGTCCCGCTGCTTGAGTCGACGCAAGCGCTTTGGAAGCGTCGCGAGTGACCGAACAAAATCGACCTACCGCCCCGGCTCCCAGCCGGTGAGAGCGGCTTCCCAGGCGGGGAAATGATCGAGCAGCACGATCTGCAGGCTGCGGTCCCAACCAAGCCAGATTGCAACCGCGATGAGGACAAGCAGGCCGCCAAAGACGTACTGGATTAGTTTGGCATGGCTCTGGAACCAACTCAGCCGCCGCGCCAACTGCCGTCCGCCGATCATCACCGCCGCCATCGGCAGGGCCGTGCCGAGAGAAAACGCCAGCGTGATGGCGATGGCCCCCGGACCGACGGCCTGGTTCAGTGCCAGGGTGATGACCGACGCCATGATCGGGCCGACGCAGGGGCTCCAGGCGAGACCGAGCCCAAGGCCCACGGTCAGGCCGCCACCGAACCCGCCCGCCAGGGCGCCCCTTGGCGCAAAAGCGGCAAAGCCGCCGGCCCAACGTTCAAAAGCCAGTTGCAGGGGGGGCACCATGAGCACCAGCCCGAGCAGCACCAGCACGATGGCGCTCAAGCTCCGGTTCAGATCCGGCGGAACGCCCAGCGTGCGCACCAGATAGCTGAGCGCGAGGGTCGCCGCCGTGAAGGAACCGACAAAGCCGACGATGACGCCCCAAGGTCGCGCCTTGCCCTCCTGCGTTGCCGCGCCAAGGATGAGCGGCAACAACGGCAGCACGCAGGGCGACAGGATCGTGATCACGCCCGCGACAAAGGCGATCGCCAGGCTGAACGCCATTTTCGGTCGGTCCTAGGTGCGGGTGTTGTCGTTGAGGCCGTTGACGCCGCCGCCATTCCACGATTTTACCGCAGCGCCCTTGGCGTCCAGCAGCACGAACGTATCCTGGTAGGTGACGCCGTATTTCGCCTTGAGCGCCTTTTCCTGGTCGTAGTCGGCGATCACCAGAGTCAGGTTCGGACGGACATCGTGCCACCGGGCATTGAGATCGGTAACCGTCGCGCGGCAATCGGGGCACCAAGCCGCATAGAAGAAGACGATCGTCGTCCCCTTGGCTGCAAGGCCAATGAGCTGCGCCTCGCTCTCGAAACTGACGACCTGGGCCGGAGCGGCGGCAGCCGCCGCTGCGACCGGCTCCACGGCTGTAGCGATCCCGCCGAGTGGCGCAATCAGCAGGAGGGAGACAAACAGGGGGCGGAGCAGCGCAAACATAGTCGACCTTTTGAAACCAGGAAACGAATGCGACCGCGTTCACCCGGCCACCAATTGCCGGCGATTATCTCAGTTGGCTCGCCGAAAGCCTACCGCCCGAAACGGAATTTCATTGCGTACAAAGCCACTTGGCCCGATGAGAAATTTGTCGAATGTCAAACAATTTGGAAACCTGTCAGCCGCGCCGGGCGACCAGATGTGACAAACTAAGGGCATGCTTTTCTATGATACCTCAGGATTTCAAATGCGCTTTAAAGTGCTTCTGGCGGCGCTCGCCGTCAGCCTCCTTCCCATCACCGGCGCCTCGGCCGCCCGCCTGACCGACCAGCCTCTGGTCGATGCCGGCTGGCTCAAGCAGCACCTCGGCGATCCGAGTCTTGTCGTCATCGACATTCGCGATCCGAGCAAGACCGTGAACCCTTACGTCGAGGGTCACGTGCCGGGTGCGATTGCCGCTCAGTACTCGAGCTTCGGCTGGCGTGCCAGCGTCGACGGCGCCCCCGGCATGCTGCCGCCGCCCGACCAGATCGCCGCCAAGATCGCGAGCCTGGGCATCAATAACGACACCGAAGTGGTGATCGTCCCCGCCGGCACCGATGCCAGCGAGTTCGGTGGCGCGACGCGTGTCTATTGGACCCTCAAGGTTCTTGGTCACGACAACGTCGCGGTTCTCAACGGCGGCTTCCGGTCGTGGGCCGCCGCGGGCAATCCGGTTTCGACCGAAGCGGTGACGCCGGCCAAGGGCAACTTCACGCCGACGTATCGTCCCGAACTGCGGGCCGACATCGCTGCGGTGCAGAAAGCCATCCAGGGCGACTCGAACCTGGTCGATGCCCGGACCGTTGCCCAGTTCATCGGCAAGGAGAAGACCTCGACAGTCAAGGAACTCGGCAGCATTCCGAGCGCGGTCAACATCAACTTCACCTCGTTCTACGACGAGAAGACCGGAATGTTCGCCAGCGCCGATACCATTGACGCGCTGATCAAGAAGGCCGGGCTTGCGGGCAAGAACGATATCATCACCTTCTGCAACACCGGCCACCTTGCATCGATCGCCTGGTTCGGCCTGTCGGAAGTCGAAGGACTGAAGCACGTTCAGCTTTATGATGGCTCGATGTCGCAGTGGACGCTTGACCCGGCGCGGCCAGTGGTCATCAACCAGTAAGCGGTTGAAATAAAACGCTCTGGATGCCTGGGGCGCTGTCCCGGGCATTCAATTTTACTGCGGCTCCCGCTATGCCGGCCGCACCAAGGCAGAATTTAAATGACTGATATCAGCGCCGCGCCGTCTCCATCCTTCGTCCTGCCGCGGTTCGACCGCGGCCCGGTATTGGTCGTCCTTGCCACGTTCGTTGCCGGGGCGCTGGTGATTGGTGGGCTGGTCGATGTGCGGCAGGCGGTACTTTTCCTCATCGGCGGCCTGCTTGGGCTGACGCTCTATCATGCCTCCTTCGGCTTTACCGGCGGTTGGCGGCGTATGGTCGTCGAACAGCGCGGCTCCGCCATTCGCGCCCAGATGCTGATGATCGCGGTTGCGGCCGTGGTGTTCATTCCGCTGCTGGCGCAGGGAACGGCCTTTGGCCAGCCCCTCGCGGGCGCCATCGCGCCAGTTGGCGTTTCGGTGCTGTTCGGCGCCGCGCTGTTCGGCATCGGCATGCAGCTCGGCGGCGGCTGCGGCTCGGGCACGCTGTTCACCGTCGGCAGCGGCAGTGCGCGCATGCTGGTTACGCTGATTTTTTTCATCGTCGGCGCGGTGCTCGGCACCGCCAACCTGCCGTGGTGGCTGGGGCAGCCCTCTCTGCCGCAGATCAGCCTGGGCAGCGCGCTTGGAGTTCCCGGCGCCATTACCGTGACCCTGTTGGGCCTGGTCGCGGTGGCCGCGCTCACGGTCCTGATCGAGCGGCGCATACACGGCTCGCTGGAGCGCGTTGCAAAGCCCACGACGCAGGGCCTTGGGCGCTTGCTGCAAGGTCCATGGCCACTGCTCGGCGCCGGCGTGCTGCTCGCGCTGCTGAACATCGCCACCTTGCTGGTGGCTGGTCATCCGTGGTCGGTGACCTACGGTTTCGGTCTCTGGGGCGCCAAGATCGCGCAAGCCGTCGGCATCCCGATCCAGAGTTGGGAATTCTGGACCTGGCCGGCCCAGGCCAGCGCCCTCAGCCACAGCGTGCTCTTCGACGTGACCTCGGTGTTGGATTTCGGCGTCATCCTCGGCGCGGCGCTGGCGGCGGGCCTTGCCGGAAAATTCGCACCGCGAGTGCCGGTGCCGCTATTGTCGTTGGTCGCAGCTGCCATTGGGGGCGTGCTCATGGGGTATGGCGCACGGTTCTCCTTCGGCTGCAATATCGGCGCACTGTTCAGCGGCATTGCCTCGGGCAGCGTGCACGGCTGGCTGTGGTTTGCCGCAGCTTTCGCCGGCAGCACCGCCGGCGTCGCCCTTCGTCCCCTCTTCGGCCTGGATGGATTCAAGAAATGAGCGCGCGCAACACGCTGC
>JAQGKB010000345.1 GCA_028290345.1 Hyphomicrobiales bacterium
GAGGAGGCCTGGGCCGCCGATTGCGCCAGCCGCCGCACTTCCACGGCGACCACCGCAAAGCCCTTGCCGGCCTCGCCGGCGCGTGCCGCTTCCACCGAGGCGTTGAGCGCAAGCAGGTTGGTCTGGAAGGCGATGTCGTCGATCAGCCCGATGATCGAGGAGATCTTGGCCGAGGACGAGGTGATGCGCTCCATGGCGCCATTGGCCTCTTCCATCACCTTGCCGCCGGCTTCGGCGGAACGGGAGACGGCTTCCGCCTTGAGGCTGGCGCCTTCGGCTTTCTTGGCGGTTTCGACCACGGTCTGGGCCAACTGCTCCATCGCCGCGGTGGTTTCCTCGATGGTCGCCGCCTGCTTGGTGGTGCGTTCGGAAAGATCGTTGGCGCCGGACAAGATTTCGCCGGTGGCGGTCTTCAGGGCCCGCGAGGTATCGCGCAACTGGGTGACGATGTCGGTCAGCTTGTCGGCGACGCCATTGGTATCGGCCTGCAGCTTGGCGAAGGCGCCGCTATAGCTGCCGGTCATGCGCTGCGTCAGGTCGGCCTGGGCGAGGGCGCCCAGGACCTGGCCGGTTTCCTCGAGGCCGCGATCGACGCTCTCGACCAGGGCGTTGACGCTCTTGGCCAGGGTATTGAGTTCGGGATCGGGGAACTCGGCGGTGACGCGGTGGGTGAAATCGCCGTCGATGGCGGCATCGACCACTTCGCCGAAGGCCTGCTGCAGCTCGGCCATCATGGTGCTGCGTTCCTGCTGGGCGCGCACGATGCGGGCCGCCTCGGCCTGGGTCATCTGCGCCACCTGCATTCCGTTCTCGCGGAACACGGCCACGGCGCGCGACATCTCGCCAATCTCGTCCTTGCGGTCGGTGCCCGCGACGTCCTCGCCGAACTCGCCGCCGGCGATGCGCCGCATGGTGCCGGTGAGGCGGTTGATCGGCTTGGTGATGGTGCGCGAAATCAGGAAACCCACCAGCGCCATGATGCCGATGATCACCGCCGCAATGCCGCCCTGACGCAGGGTATCGTCGCGCGTAGCGGCACGCAGGTCATCGACATAGACGCCAGTCGCGATGATCCAGTTCCAAGGCTTGAAGGCAGTGAAAAAGGTGCGCTTGTCCACCGGAACATCGGAATTGGGACGGGTCCAGACATAGTTGATGTACCCGGATCCCTCAGACTTGGCGCGGTTCATCATCTCGAGCTGGAACTGCTTGACGTTCTTGTCGACAACGCCCGAGCGATCCGTGCCCACAAGGTTCGGCGTGATCGGGTTCATCACCATGATGCCGTCCATGCCGTTGATCAGCAGGTATTCGCTGCCGCGATAACGCATCTGCGAGATTGCCAGCGCCGCCGATTTCTTGGCCTCGACTTCGGTGATTTCACCGGCCTGGACGCGCGCATATTGCGACTTGGCGATGCCAAGGGCGCTGTCGCCGATCGAATTCAATTCCGCATCGCGGGTCTCGGCCCGCAGGGCAGTGTCGGTGTTGATACCGATGAAGGCAAATAGGGCGAGGGCAATCATTGCCACCGCGACGACTAGATAGATACGACCTGAAACCTTGAGTTGAAACATTCTGTCACCTGGTTCGTCCCGCTCCTGGGGACCGCGTAGTTGCAACGGGACGGATCAACGATCCGTGCTGAGGGGAATGCGGTTGCGGGAGCGAAGGTGAATAGGCTTTCGGCAGGCAGCAACGCTGCCGTCCGATCCAGATCCGGCGCGTAGTGCGCAGGAAGAAGAATGCCCTCGACCATTGAATTCGCCTAGAACATCCGGCCGAGTCCAATCCATCCAGGATCAAACGCGGCGTTTGACGCAACGGGTTCAAGCTTGTCCGAATAGCCTTAAGATTCGCATAAGCATGCAAGCAGAGGCTGCAAGTCGTAGACAAAATCTCTTCTGAGTCTGCTGTATTCAAAGCGCGGGGCTGGCAACCCAGGCAAAATCGGCAGAGAAGTGCGCCAGCAGCCGTTCTTCGGCGGCGCGGTTGAGATGGTTCTTGTCGCGGTATTGCGGGGCCATCTGGTCCGACGCGCTGCAGCGATCGGCATCGCAGAACACCGGCAGCGGATCGATCAGGCGGACACCTTCGATGCCGGCGAGTGCGGCGGACAGCCAATCGAGGGCCGGCTTGCGGCCTTGATCGACGATGGCCCGGGGCAGCGAGCAGGTGGCGTCGCTCCCCAGGTGCATCTTGTTGGCGCGCAGCACGCAATCATTGGCGTCTTCTTCGAACTCCGGGGTCGGAGCGACCACTAGGATTTTGTCGATGCCATGCTGCCGCAGGGTCAACACAGTTTTGCGCAATTGCGCGATGAACAGCGACCGCTGGTCGGGCGCGGGCTCCTTCGCCCCGCTCAGCGCCAGCAATTCGCGGTCATGCTGGTCGATCAGCGGCTCGTTGCCGGCATAGAGGTTCCAGCGGGCGTAAAGCACGGCGTATTTGAGCGGCAGGTTCTGGCCGGCGATGACGGCGAGCCCGGTTTTGTGCCCGGCGGTGCAATCGGCGTGTTCCTCGCGGATCTCGAAGGAGGTGACGCCGAGAATTGGGGCGCAGTTCGGAATGGTCAGCGTGGCGAGGGCGGAATTGCTGGCGGTCGCGTGCGCGGCGAGGGCCTCATAGGCCGCCATGGCATGGGAATCGCCGAGCAGGAGCCCGAGGCGGCGCTTGCCAACCAACGCGAGGCATGCGCCGGGGCCCTGCATCGCCTCGATGCGGCAGGCGCCGGCATCGCCCATCTGCTCGACACCCTTGGGGGCATTGGGCGCGGCTGCAGCCAACCGCTGGCCGATATCGGCCGCGCCATAGCCGACCAGCACGGTGATGCCGACGCCGGCAACTGCCGGCCACCAGTTCAGCCCGGTCCTGCGGAGCCGCCGCCAGGCCAGGATCGGCCGTTCGAGCCAGAAATGCGTCAGCACGGCCAGCGCCAGCGCGACAAGGGCCGCAACGGTATCGGGCAGCAACGCGGGGCGGCTGAAATCATAAAGGCGGGTGAAGACGATCAGCGGCCAGTGCCAGAGATACCAGGCGTAGGAGACCAGCCCGATCGCGACCATCGGCCGGCTGGCAAGCAGGCGCGCGACAAAGCTTGCGGGGTGCAGCAGGCCAGCGAGGATCAGCAGGCACGCGCCAAGCACCGGCAGGACGGCAAAGTAGGAGGGGTAAAGCGGGGTGGGCTTGAAGACGAAGATGCAGGCCAGCAGCATCGCGATTCCCGCGATGCCGACAAGCTCGACGGTCGGGCGGGAGAGGCGACGGCCGAGCGGCAGCAGGGCTCCGAGCGAGCCGCCGGCGATGAACTCCCAGGCGCGGGTCGGCATGCTGTAGAAGGCGAGGCCCTTCCCGTCCTGTGACAGCACGATGCAGGCGAGGAGCGACGCCACGAACATCAGGGCGATGAGACCCGTCGCCAGCTTGCCCCAGCGGTTGGCAAGGAAGGCGAGGCCGACGAGGATCAGCGGCGCGACCAGATAGAACTGTTCCTCGACCGCCAGCGACCAGAGGTGCAGGAAGGGTTTTGCCTGCGAGGCGACGTCGAAATAGCCCTGCTGGCTGAGCAGCAACTGGTTGATCACCATCAGCGCGGCGCTGAGGGCTTCCTGGCCCAATTCGTGGAATTGGCCCGAGGTGACGGAGACCACCGAGCCGATGCCGACCGAGACGAGGATCACCAGCAGCAGCGGCGGCAGGATGCGTAGCGCCCGGCGCGACCAGAAGTCGCGGAAGCGGAAGCTGCGAGTGCGCAGCCCCTCGACGATCTGCGAAATGATCAGATAGCCGGAAATGACGAAGAAGATGTCGACCCCGACATAACCACCCTGGAAGCCAGGCAGGCCAATGTGATCGGCGACGACGGCAAGGACCGCGATCGCCCGCAGGCCATCGATGTGCGCCTGGTAAGGAACCTGGCTGGCTGCCTTGGCCGGCGGCCGCTTCTGCTCGTGCAAGGCAAACCCCGCAGTGTCGCGCCGCAGGCACGTGAAGGTACGAAGATCCTGCTGCGATCTACAAGATTAGAGCAACGCCCGCCATAGTCGATGTGCCCCGGCGTCGAGAAAATCGACGCCGGGCGGCAAACTTGCCGGCAGCCGTAAGGTTGGTGTCAGGTCGCGGAGGCATGGTCTCACGGTTGCCGAACTTTGAGCGATGCTTCGCCCAAGCAAACAACAAGTGAGATAGATATGAAGAAAGTCCTGCTTTCGCTTTTCGTGCTCGCCGCTTCCGGCGGCTATGTCTGGAGCCAGTCCGGCAGGATCGGCGCCGAAAACGCGCTGGCCGCCAATGGTCCGGGTGCACCCGCCGCCGATAGCGCTTCAGCGCTGCCTGCCGGCGCTGCCCCGCAGGTCAAGCCGATGGCCACGTCGGTGATCGCGCAGCCCGCGCCGGCGGTCCTGACCGCGCCCGCGGCCGTCGCTCCGCTGCCGCCGCAGCGGATCGTCGCCGATGCGCCGATCCCGTTGCCGCCCCTGCCCATCCCGCGGCCGCAGACGGCGCCGCGCGCGCCGCAGGCGCAGATCCTGCCGGCGGCGACGTTGGTGGCCCAATCGCAGACCCAATTCAAGGACGGCAGCTACAAGGGGCCGGTGACCGACGCCTATTACGGCAACATGCAGGTCCAGGCCAATATCCAGGGTGGCCAACTGGCCTCGGTGAAGGTGCTGCAATATCCCGCCGACCGTCGCACCTCGCGCAACATCAACAGCCAGGCTTTGCCGATGCTGCAGCAGGAAGTGATCAGCGCGCAGAGCGCCAGTGTCGATACCGTCTCGGGCGCCACGCTCAGCAGCCGCGCTTACATCAAATCGCTGGCCGGCGCGCTGAAGCAGGCCACTGCGGGACAGACCAACCTCTGATCATGCGCGAAACCCGGATCATCATGGGGATGCCGATCACGATCGACATAGTGGGAGTTGAAGACTCGCGCCTGCACGAGCTGGCGTTCGGCCATTTCGACGCCGTCGACAGGCGCTTCAGCACCTACAAGGCCGACAGCGAGATCAGCGCCATCAATGGAGGCGAGCTCGAGCCGCCGGACTATAGCGACGAGATGCGCGAAGTGCTGGCGCTGGCGGAGACGACGCGCTGGGAGACCGATGGATATTTCGACGTCCGCAAGCCCGACGGTTCGATTGATCCCTCCGGTATCGTCAAGGGTTGGGCGATCCGCAACGCGGCGCGCCTGCTCAGAGCGGCCGGGGCCATGGATTTCTTCGTCGACGCCGGTGGCGACATCGAATCCAGCGGCAGTAATGCCGAGGGCGGCGCGTGGCGGGTCGGCATCCGCCATCCGTTCGATCCGCAAGCGATCGTCAAGGTGATCTACCCGCGCGGCCGCGGGGTCGCGACCTCGGGGAGTTATGTGCGCGGGCAGCACATCTATGATCCGCACCGGCCCGGGCAAACCGTCACCGACATCGTCAGCCTGACGGTGATCGGCAGCGACGTGCTCGAGGCGGACCGGTTCGCCACGGCGGCCTTCGCCATGGGTTCGGCAGGCATCGGCTTTGTGGAATCGGTGCGGGGGCTGGAGGGCTATTCAATCGATGCGGCGGGCATCGCCACCATGACCAGCCATTTCGAGGCGCTGACGCAGCCATGACTAAATTCATCACCAATTTCATCGACCGGACAACAATGTACCGGCTGGTGCTCTATTACCTGGCAGGCCTGTTGGCGGCGGCGTTCGTGCTCGGCTTCTTCAAGATCATGCCGCAGGACCCGACGAAGATCGCGTTTTCGACAGTGCTCATCCTGATCTCGTGCGCGGCCAGCAACTGGGTGTTCGCGAAGATCTTCCGTACGCCGCCGAACTACGAGTCGCCCTACATCACCGCGCTGATCATTGCGCTGATCATGAGCCCGGTCGCGGCCTCCGACCTTGCCGGGGTGGGGGCGCTGATCTCTGCCTCGGTGTGGGCGATCGCGTCGAAATTCATCTTTGCCATCGGCAGGAAGCATGTCTTCAACCCGGCGGCACTGGGCGTGGCGCTGACTGCGGTACTGCTCAACCAGCCGGCGACCTGGTGGGTGGCGGGCAATGTCGCCATGCTGCCGTTCGTCGTGCTCGGCGGGCTGCTGATCGGGCGCAAGCTGCAGCGG
Source organism: Hyphomicrobiales bacterium (assembly GCA_028290345.1). Lineage (GTDB taxonomy): Bacteria > Pseudomonadota > Alphaproteobacteria > Rhizobiales > Devosiaceae > JAQGKB01. The sequence continues at coordinate 6,109 of JAQGKB010000345.1, forward strand.
TTCGATCTGATCGGCGCCTTCCTGCTGGTCAACCTCGCCACGGTGCTGGCGACAGCGACACCCGACAGCTATCTGAACACGATTTCCGAGACGCTGATCAACTCGCCGGCCTTGTTCTTCGCTTTCGTGATGCTCACCGAGCCGCTGACCGCGCCGCAGGCCCGCTGGCCAAGGCTCGCCTATGCGGCGCTGGTCGGTATCCTCGCCGCGCCGAACGTGCATTTCGGCGATTTCTACCTGACGCCGGAACTGGCGCTGCTCGCCGGCAATCTGTTCAACTTCCTGATCAGTCCGAAGGGCAAGTTTGCCCTCACGCTGGTGCGGATCGAGCAGGCCGGTGCGGGTGCCTATGACTTCATCTTCAAATCCGACCGCAAGCTGAGCTTCCAGCCGGGCCAATATCTCGAATGGACGCTGGGCGTGAAACATCCCGACAATCGGGGCAATCGCCGGCATTTCACCATCGCCTCGGCCCCGACCGAACCGCTGGTGCGGCTGGGTGTGAAATTCTACGAGGAGTCGAGCTCCTTCAAACGGGCGCTGGCGGCGATGAAGCCGGGCGACCAGATCCAGGCGTCCCAGCTCGGCGGCAGCTTCGTCCTGCCCAAGGATCCCGAGATGAAGCTGGCCTTCATTGCCGGCGGCATCGGCATCACTCCGTTCCGCAGCATGGTGGGGTCCTTTCTCGACTCGAAAGACAGGCGCGATGCGGTCCTTCTGTATTCCAATCGCATCATCGAGGATATCGCGTATTACGATTTCTTCGAGCGCGCGCGAACCCAGTTCGGCATGAAGACCGTCTACGCGCTGACGGACGATACGTTCACGTTTCCCGGCGCGCACACCGGCGCCATCGATGCGAAGCTCATCATCCGTGAAATTCCTGATTATCAGGAACGTACC